>JABCOL020000001.1 GCA_013333625.2 Candidatus Saccharimonadota bacterium
CCGGAATCGCGCTGTACGAGCTGGCGACGAGCGGCAAAACTGCCAAAAATGCCTAAAATTTGCAAATTTTACGAAATAATTGCGAAAAGTATTGACTTCGCAGTCCATATGTGATATATATATATTAGCTTTTCGCTCAAGTCATCACAAACAAAGGGCGAGAAGTGCCCTTTTACTTGAGCGTGATTCTGGAGGAATCATGAAGAGCTTTTTTGTTCACATCGTCGAGTTTCTTGCGCTGTTCGCCGCGGGTATCGCGGCCAGCCAGCTCATCAAGGGAGGACACCCCGCACTCTGGGTGAGCATTCTCGTTATCTACGCGGGCATCATGTTGATGCGGCTCTGGTTTTCGAGAGTGGATCTCTCCATTAACAAGACACAGAAAGAGCTCCTGGAGGGGCGTTTGACCACCGTGACGGCGCAGATGCGCCGGCTCGAGCTCGCACTCGTGGAGGCCTCCGTCGAGACCCTCTGGGTCTCGAGTGTTACTGAGGACGATGACGAAACCGTCTATGTAATCGAAACACCTAATCACGGGTGTTTCGTCATCATGACTCCAGCCGACAACGCCACCAAGAATGACAAGGACGCCCCCGCGGCGCCCAACAAGGGCTAACCGCCCGCCTGAAAATAGCCCGCCTAGAGGCCACCAGCCTCGGCGCAAGGCCTTTCTGGCGGGCTATTTTCTTTGGTCAAAATTATCTTACCCTAATCTATTTCACTTTGACGCATTCGTCGCCCAGCAGTTCGGCCAGGCCAGCGCGCAAGTTGCGCTGGGCATCGACCCGAAACGGCAGGCGGATGGCATTGGATTTATCTTCGCCCAGAATCATAATGATGTCGTTTTGGCCAGGATTTTGGCTGCACAGTTTCTTGAGCGAGACTAGCAAGTCGCGGTCGCTTGGATTCTTGACTTTGACATAGACAGTTTCTAGCTTTTCCAGCGGCTTGGCGATAATCGCTGGCGCCGCTTTGGCACTGGCTGCAGCCGTCACAGCTGGCGCGCCGTTAGCGTTTTTGCGCGGATAGCGCTTGCCTTTGACGGTCGCGCGGCCTTTCGGCGCCGTCATTTTGCGGCCGTGGCTTTGGTATTCGTTGAGCTCTTTGTCGGTGACGATATTGACTTCGTCGGCAATGACTTTGGCTTCATCAGTCATGTTGCCGTCGCGGTCGCGGGCGTTAACAGTACCGCTAACTTTCAGCACGGCGTCTTGCTGCAGGCTGTCGCCTAACTGTTCGTACAATCTCGGGAAGACAATCAGCTCCATTTCGCTAGTTTTGTCTTCGATACCGACAAACGCCATTTTGGTGCCAGCCTTGGTGACGATAGTGCGAATCGTCGATACCAAGCCGCCGACCGACACTTTCTGCCCGTCGATTTGCGGCGTGCAGGCATGCAGCGGAATGGTCTGCTCCTCGAAAAAGGCATCGTAGTTATCTAATGGATGCGCGCTAATGTAAAGGCCCAGCAATTCGCGCTCCCACATCAGCTGTTCTTTACTGGTGTATTTGACTGGCGAAGCCTTCAGTTCTACCGACGGCATCAATTTGTCGCCGCCGAGCGCCGCGAACATATCAACTTGCCCGCTGAGCGCTTCCTTTTGCAGCTTGCTGGCAAAAGCTAGAATCGTATCGAGATTAAATAGCAAATCGCTGCGGTCGCCTAGCGCGTCAAAAGCACCGGCTTTGACCAGCGATTCCCAAGCTTTGCGATTAACCTTGCTGGTACTGACACGTTTGGCAAAATCCTCGACTGATTTGAACGGGCCGGCCGCCTCGCGGGCGCGGATAATCTCTTCGACTGCACCGACGCCGACGCCTTTGACCGCTGCCATGCCGAAACGGACTTGCTTGGCAGCGGGCACCACGCCGAACTCGACGTATGATTGATTGACGTCTGGTGCCAACACTTCCAAGCCCATATGCTTGCACTCGGTGATTTCAATCGCCAGGCGGTCGATATCGTCGTGATCGCTGGTCATTAGCGCCGCCATGAAAGCGTCCGGATAATGTGCTTTTAGATAGGCCGTCCAATAAGCAATTAAGCCGTAGCAAGCAGCGTGGCTTTTGTTGAAACAATAGTTAGCGAACTCCTCCAGCTGCGTCCAGAAGGTTTCCGCCATTTCGCGCGTGGCGCCGCCGACCTTGACCGCGCCCTCGACAAATTCCGGCTTAACTTTTTTCATTAGGTCGATTTTTTTCTTACCGACGGCTTTACGCAGCGTATCAGCTTGACCGCCAGTAAAACCGCACCATTCCTTAGAAATTTGCATAAATTGTTCTTGGTAAACCAGAATTCCGTAGGTGTTTTCCAGCGAATTGCGCATGCCCTCGTGCAAGTAGGTAATCGGCTCTTCGCCGTGCTTGCGGCGAATAAAGCTATCGATAAACTGCATCGGCCCCGGGCGGTACAAAGCCACCATAGCGATAATATCCTCGAAATGCGTCGGTTTGAGCGCCCGCAGATAGCGTTTCATGCCCGCCGATTCTAATTGGAACACGCCAGTGGTGTCGCCGCGCTGAAATAGCTTGTATGTTGGCTTGTCGTCAAGCGGCAAGTGCGCCAGATCGATTTCCTCGCCGTAAACTTTTTTGATAATACGCATGGCATTATTGATAATCGTTAAGTTTGAAAGGCCTAAAAAGTCCATCTTCAGCAAGCCCAGCTCCTCAACTTCGCCCATCGGGAATTGCGTGGCCACCACGCCTTTTTGCGCCATTTCTAGCGGAATATAATTGACCAGCGTATCCGGCGCAATCACCACGCCGCAGGCATGAACGCCGTGGCTGCGAATCGTTCCTTCGAGCTGTATAGCATAATCCAGAACTTCTTTGGCGGTAGGGTTATTCTCATACTCCTTGCGCAAATCGGCGTCTTCTTTGACGCTAACCGACAGCGGAATGTGCCGGCCCTGGTTCGGCGGCGGTACCAACTTAGCCAAGCGATCGCTCTCGGCGTACGGCACTTCCAGCACCCTGGCGACATCGCGCACCGCCATGCGGCCAAACATCTTACCAAAGGTAGCGATATTGCTGACGTGGTCTTCGCCGTATTTTTTAGCGCAATATTCAATCACTTCGTCGCGGCGAGTATCTTGGATATCAACGTCGATATCCGGCATGGAAATACGATCTGGATTAAGAAAACGCTCAAACAGCAGACCGTACTTCAGCGGATCAAGGTCAGTAATGTTCAGTGCGTAGGCAATAATCGATCCGGCGGCGCTACCCCGGCCCGGGCCAAAGACAATTCCTTGAGATTTACCCCAGTTAATAAAATCCTGAACGATTAAGAAATAGCCCTCATAACCCATATTACCCATCACGCCCAGCTCCATCTCGGCGCGCTGGCGAACTTCGTCAGACAATTGCGGGATGATATCTTCAGGATCTAGCTTCTCAGCTTCCTCTTTCGAAGCGCCATTATAACGCTGCAATAGACCTTGATAAGTCAACCTCAGCAGATACGAGTGCTCGTTCTCGCCTTCAGGCAGCGGATATTTAGGAATAAGAATACGGCCCAGCTCAATTTCAACATTACAGCGGTCAGCCACCTTTTTAGTGTTACGAATTACCTCGGGATATTCCTCTCCCCAGTGAGCAATGATGTCGCGCGGGTCGGTCAAGTGCAGCTCAAAATCCTTCAAGCTCATCCGCTTTTCATCGCTCAAGTACGAACCAGTACCGACACATAGCAAAATTTCGTGCGCGTCTTGGTGATCATGCGTTAAGTAGTGGCCATCGCAAGTTACCACCATCTCGATGTCCAGTTCCTTCGATAATTTAATCAAGCCTTCGTTGATTTTTGCCTGGACATCCCAGTGTGTGTTTGACTTTGGATGGCCGTGGTCTTGTAATTCCAGATAGTAGCGGTCGCCCAGAATCGATTTGTACCATTTGGCTATATCGCGGGCGCGATCGTAATCGTCTTCTTTGAGAGCTACGCCAATTTCACCGCTAGCACAGCCGCTCATCACAATCAAACCTTCATTCAACTCCTCTAGTAAGTCGTGATCAATCCGCGGTTTGTAGTACATTCCCTCCAGATTGGCCTGCGTCGATAGCTTCATCAAATTATGAAAGCCGGTGTTGTTCATCGCTAGCACCGTCAAGTGAAAGCGCTGCTTGTCCTTGGCTGGGTCGCGATCAAAGCGCGAGCGCGCCGCTACGTATGTCTCGACACCAAGGATCGGCTTAATGCCAGCCTTTTTGGCAGTTTTATAATAGTCAAGGATGCCGCTCATCGTGCCGTGGTCGGTTACTGCCGCCGCTTCCATGCCGAACTCCTTGACCTTATCAACCAAATCATTGATTTTAGTCAAGCCGTCTAGCACCGAATGAAAGGTATGATTATGCAGGTGCACGAAATCGCTCGGTTGCAGCGCCGGCTGGCCTTGTGTTGAATTACTACCCATATCTTATGCTTATTATAGCGCAGACTACGCGGTTTTTGAAGATGCGCCGCACCAGCCTGCCTGCACTCTTGGCGCAGTAATTTTAAGGAGTAAAGAAGCTATTTCGTAACGCTAGCGCCGGCTATTTTGCATAACGCTGAGTATTTGGTCGATAAAGCCAGCCACACTCGGGACAAGTTGGCCGGTGAGATTAAGCACCCAAACCAACAACACAATCAGCATAGTACCACCTAAAAGCGACCCAAAACCGAAAAATATACCGCGAAAAAAGTTAATCTTGTAAATTTCGTAGCGATTGCGATTGAAGTCGTTGAACAGCTCCTCGAGCAGCGCCTGGCGCGAGCCTTTTTCGTTGTCATCGTGCAGACGCTGAGCCATGCGGGCGAAGATATTATTGTGCTTTTTAGCCATAGATTTAGTTTGCCACAACTCGCCAGTTTTCACAATAAAAAAGCGCCCTGATTTACAGCAAAACAGAGCGCCTTGAGTATTTGATTAGCTACAATTATTTGCGCTTGCTTGGGCGGCTAAATTCGTCCTTGGCGGCGTTTGCAGCACGGACGGTGCGGTCGCTATAGTCGTCAACGGTTTTGCGGCCTTCTTCGACGGCAGCATTAGCTTTGTTGCGGACATCGCTATAAACCTTCTCGCCCTTGGCCTTGACCTCTTCGGCTTTTTCGCCAGCTTCGTTCTTTAGTTCGTTAGCCTTTTTCTTGAGATCAGCACGAGTTTCTTTGCCTGATTTTGGCGCTGTTAGCACTCCGGCAACCACCCCGGCAACTGCGCCAAAGAGCGCTCCCAAAACAAATTTACGTTTTGACATAATTAGTCCTCCTTATTTTTATGTTTTTTGGTTTTGTACATCATCGATTTGATGATCTTGGCGATTGCTGCCGGCGCCACCATAGCAGCCGCGCTATTGGCGACCGACTCTACCTTGAGGGCAGTGCGTTCGGCTGCGCAAGCCACCCGTTTGATTTGGCGGGAGATCTGGATTAGCTTGATCGTCAAGATAATTGCTAGCAGCAAGAACAACGCCAAAGCTGCCGCCAAAATGATGACAAGTATTTGAGCCCATTCCATCAATATTTGCGCTCCTTTTTGTTTATTTTTATACTGCTTTTGCAGCTATACTCTCATTATACCACGTTCTGTCAGAAAAAGCTAGTGCTTTTAGCGATTTTCGCCATTAATTCGCGATTGTAAGAACTGCCGCAGCGCTGGACCGAGTTTTTGATGTTTCAATCCGAAATCAACCACGGTTTTGATGTATTCCAATTTATCGCCGGTATCATAATACGTGCCATTGGTGATTTCTACGCCGTAAAAGTCAAACCCGTCGTCGATCATCTCTTGCATAATTGGCTGGACAGTGAATTCGCCGCGGCCATCAAAGTCATCGCGAGCCCGCTCGAGATAGCCGAAGAACTCGCCCGGCAGCAAATAGCTGCTGACGCTCGCCAAGTCGGACGGTGCGTTAGCTTTACCAGGTTTTTCAACGATATTGGTCATTTTGATGACGCCGTCTTTAATTTGCTGGCCATTGATAACGCCGTAACGATCAAATTCCGAATCGTCGGTAATTTTCTTACACGACAGAATTGCCCCGTCGAGCTGCTGCGATGCCTCAATCATTTGCCGGAAACGGCTTGGGCTAGCGGCAATGAAATCGTCTGCGAAGGTATAAATCACCGGTTCATCATGGCGAATTAAATGCGAGGCGCAAGCCAGCGGCGTCGCATTACCATAAGGACCTTTCTGGCGGATATAGACGAAGTTGGCCATCTCGGACAGACGCTGAACGATGTCGATTAGCGGCTGCTTTTTGGCGCCGCCAGCACGCAAGTTAGCTAATAACTCTTCGTTCGGCGTATCAAAGTGATCCTCGATCGCCCGCTTGTTGGCACTACCGATGATAATGATATCCTTAATGCCAGCCTCAACCAATTCCTCGACGACATACTGGATGATCGGCTTGTCGATCAGTGGCAGCATTTCTTTAGGCATGGCTTTGGTTTGCGGTAAAAATCGGGTACCGAAACCAGCGGCAGCGATGATAGCTTTGGTTGGTTTTTTCATAATCTAGCTCCTATTCTGTCCTCTTCCTGAAGTGTCGAACTTTATAATTTTTCGCGGATTAATTTCTGAGCGAGGCTCGGGTTGGCTTGGCCTTTGGAACGCTTCATGACTTGACCGACTAAGTAGCCTATGGCTTTGTCTTTACCAGCTTTAATGTCGGCAATGGAAGCTGCCGAGGCCGGGTCGTTCAATACTTCGTCAACGATGGCGGCGATGGCTGATTCGTCGGATACCTGCAACAAGTTCTTTTCCTTGGCGATATCCTCCGGCATAACGCCAGCGTACTTTTCATTGAATAAATCGAGAAAGATTTCCTTGGCACTGTTCGAACTAATCGTCCCCTTCTCAGCCAGCAGAGCCAAGTGCGTCAAGCGGCGCGGACCGACTAGTCCAGACTCAACTTTTTGATAGTCTAATTGTTCGTCTGGCGTAGAGGCAAATAAGTTAAAAATCCGTTTAGTTAGCCGATTGTAAGTCTGGCGATCAACATTCAAATCCTCCAGTACTGACTGCTCGTTGCTATCAGTCAGAGAGTAAATGGCATCCAAAGTTTTAGCAGCTTCCTGATGAGCTAGCACCGTATCAATTACCGAATGATCCAACTTCAAACCTACCCAGCGTTCTCGATACTCGTTCGGCAACATCGGCACCTCAGCCTGAATCTGCGCAATTTCCTCATCGCTCAGCACCACTGGCGGAATGTCGGCATCAGGCATGTAGCGGTAATCCTGGGCGTCCTCTTTCGAGCGCTGTGAAGTGGTGACCTGCTGGTCGTCACTCCATCCGCGAGTTTCCTGGACCACCGGCTCGCCGCGCTCCAATAGATCAACTTGGCGCTTAAATTCGTATTCAGCGGCACGCTCGACGCTGCGGAACGAGTTGAGGTTTTTGACTTCTGCACGCTTACCAAGCTCCGCTGCGCCCTTTTTAGCCACCGAAATATTGACATCAAACCGCATATTGCCATGGTACAAATCACCATGCGTGACGCCAGCATACACCATCAATTTGTGCAGCTCCGAAGCGTACGCCTTAGCCTCCTCGGCAGAATGCATGTCTGGCTCAGAGACGATTTCAATCAACGGCGTACCAGCGCGGTTGAGGTCGACCAATGAATAGCCGTCGTGGTGCGTCAACTTGCCAGCGTCCTCTTCCATGTGCGCATGATGAATCCGCACTCGTTTGAGCGAACCGTCTTCTAGCGGCGCATCGACATGGCCAGCCAAGATGATTGGCTGGTACATCTGCGAGGTCTGATAGCCCTTTGGTAAGTCAGGGTAGAAATAATGTTTGCGATCAAACCGGCTAACGCGAGCAATCGGTGCATTCAACGCTTTACCGGCGCGCACCGCCAGCTCGACAGCGTGCTTATTCAGCACCGGCAGCATCCCCGGCAGACCAAAGTCAATCTCGTGCGTTTTTTCGTTCGGCTCGGCATTACGAGCATCATTATCAGCCGGGCTAAACAGCTTGGTCTTGGTCGCCAGCTGGACATGGCACTCGATGCCAATGGTCATTTCATATTGTTGTAAAATTTCGTCGGATACTGCCATTAGATTGCTCCTAAATCTTTCAATGCTTGTTTGTAAGCGGCCAGAGCGCGGCGCGCAATATCATAATTTATCTTGACATCAGCTTCGTGCGCGATATGGTTGCGAATTTTGTGCGCGCCCCAGATATGGTTGGCGTTCGACCAAACCTTACCAGCGGCCTTCATGCGCTCGCCCATAGTCTCGCCCTTGTAGCGGCTATCGCGCAAGGCTTTGTCAACAAGCTTATCAGCGTTGAGGATAGCTAGCTGCCAACTGGGAGCGCTTTCTTTGTCGAGACTATTTTCGATCGCCAGCCAGCGGGCGCGGAATTTTTCAACTTTGAGCTTCGGCGAACGCTTGCTAGCAAAGGCAATGAAAACTGTGCCGACAATCGCCAAGATTAGTACCGCGATCAAAATGAACCACGTTGCGAAATTATTATTCATTTTCGCCCTCCATATCGCCTGCTAGCGCGATCAACTTAGCGTCGGACTTCATCGGGCCAACTAACTGCGCGCCGATCGGTAGGCCGCTAGAACTACTACCTGCTGGTATACTGATTGCTGGCAAACCTGCCAAGCTCGGTGGTACCGTCATGACATCCGCCAAGTACATCTTGACTGGATCGCTAGTGTTTTCGCCCAGACCAAACGCCGGCGTCGGCGCGGTTGGCAGCAGCAAAAAATCGTACTTCTCAAATAGCTTGTTGAATTCGTTAATCAAAACAGTGCGCGCCTTTTGAGCCTTCAGATAATAAGCATCAAAAAAGCCGCTGGATAGCACATAGCTGCCGATCATGATGCGGCGTTTATTCTCGGTCATGAACCCTTCGTTGCGGCTACGGCCGTAGAGTTCGGCTAGCGTTTTGACGCCTTCGGCGCGATAGCCGTAGCGTACGCCGTCGTAACGCGCCAGGTTGCTAGAAACTTCTGCCGGCACGACGATATAATAAATCGCCAAAGCGTATTTAAGGCTTGGCATATCAACATTTTCAACCGTGTGACCAGCTGCGCGTAATTTATTGGCAAAATCATTAACGTTAGCGCGAACTTCTGCGTCGACGCCATCGCTCATCGCCTCGCTGATCAGGCCAATCTTCAAATGCTCGCCTGCTGATTTCTGCATTTCAAAGTAATCCGGCAGCGTCGTCATATCCTTGTCGTCGCGGCCAGCCATCACACTAGTGACTAATGCCACATCGTCGGCATGCCGTGCGAAGCAACCCATCGTGTCGGTACTAGAAGCCATCGCCACCGCACCGTAGCGGCTACTCAAACCATAAGTCGGTTTGAAACCGTAAACACCGTTAAAACTGGCTGGCTGGCGAATCGAGCCGCCAGTATCGGTGCCAAGTGCAAACGGCACCACATCTAGCGCTGTCACGACCGCTGAACCGCCGCTAGAACCGCCGGCTACCTTGGTCTGATCAACGGCATTATGCGTCGTGCCAAAATATGAGTTCTCGGTCGAACCGCCGTGCGCAAAAGCATCGAGATTCGACTTACCAATACAAATCGCACCGGCCGCCTCGAGCTTCTCGACGACGGTCGCCTGGACTGGCGCTTGAAAATTCTCGAGCATTTTCGCCGCCGCAGTAGTTGGCGCACCGAACGCCAAGTAATTATCCTTGACCACGAACGGTACGCCCGCCAGGACGCCTGGATTCTCACCTTTTTTGATCCGCTCGTCGATCTCGTCAGCTCGCTGCAGAGCGCGCTCCGCCGTCAGGCTGAGCAACGCATGATATTTCTCGGTTTCTTGGGCTTTGGCGAGCGACCGCTCGACTTGTGCCCGCGCAGTGGTCTCGCCTTTTTTAATCCTATCTACTAATTCAATAATTTTCATAACTACAACACCTTTGGCACTTTCACGCAATTGTCGCTTTGCTCGGCTGCTAAGGCCAGCAGCTGTTGCCGCGATACGCTGCTGTCAATGATTTCGTCGTCGCGCCAGACGTTTTGCAAGCCTGTCACCTGATACGTTGGCTCCACGCCGTCGGTATCCAACTCGTCCAGCTGATTAATATAATTGATAATTTCCTTGATATCGACGCAAAGCGATTTAATTTCCGCATCAGGCATCTGCAAACTGCTTAATTGTGCCAAATGACGCACATCGTCGTTGGTAATTGTACTCATTATTCACTAATTATAACGCAGAAGCTAGAGAAGTGCCAAAGGATTTTGCATAAGTTACAGAAGCTCGGCCATCCCACTTATGCTACAATAAGATAAGTTATGCCGCATCAAATCAAAAAGAAACTAGGAGTGACATTATATAGAGGCGGAGCGGAGTTCCGTGTGTGGGCGCCGTTTGCCAAGCAAGTATTCATCAGCGGGACATTCACTGCGGGCGAAAAACAGCCTCTAACCAGCGAGGGCGACGGCTATTGGTTCGCACTAATTCGCAATGTTGAGCCGGGCCACCAATACAAATACATCATCGAGACGCCTGACGGCCGGCTGCTCGAGAAGAACGACCCGCGCGCTCGCGCGATTACCTCTAGCGATAAAGGTTTTTCGGTAGTCGTTGATAACAATTTCGACTGGCAAAATGATAAGGCATTCAAAATGCCTCCGCGCCAAGATCAAGTCATCTATGAACTGCATGTCGGCACCTTCAACCGCCCCGATGCTGCTACATCCGGCACCTTTGACAGTGCGATCGAAAAGTTGGACTACTTGCGAGACCTCGGCATTAACATTATCGAGCTAATGCCAATCACTAGCATGGCCTTTAGCAATGGCTGGGGCTACGCGCCAAACCATATTTTCAGCGTCGAAAGCATGCTGGGCGGGCGCCACGGCTTGATGAAGTTTGTGCGCGAGTGCCACACCCGCGGTATCGGCGTAGTGCTAGACGTTGTCTACAACCATTTCTACGGCGATACCGACCTCTGGCAGTTTGACGGCTGGAACGAAAATAATCGCGGCGGGATTTACTTCTACAACGACGAGCGCGGCGATACGCCGTGGGGCGGGCGTCCTGATTTCGGCCGGCCGGAAGTTCGGCAATTCGTCCTTGACAATATTACAATGTGGTTGAGTGAATACCATATGGACGGCCTGCGCGTCGATAGCACTATTTACATGCGCAACACCGAAGGCCGCGATAACGACCCCGAGCACGATATTGCCGACACTTGGAGTTTATTGCAAGATATCACTGAACTAGCACACAAAATCAAACCAGATTCGCTGATAATCGCCGAAGACGCCGCTTGCAACTCAGCGATCACGGCGCCGCGCGCCAACAATGGCTGCGGCTTTGACGCGCAGTGGGAGCTAGGTTGGCCGCACGCTTTGCGCGATGCGTTGGGGTTAACTACCGGCGTAGCGCCAACTTTGCAAGGCATTCGCTATGAATTCGCGCACTCGTATAACGGCAATGACTTTGAGCGAGTTATTTTTAGCGATTCGCACGATACTGCTGCCAATGGCTCGGTGCGGCTCAACGAAGCAGCCGACCCCACCGGCGGTACGACGCTATATGCCCGCGAGAAAGCTCTGCTGGCCGACGCCGTCACTTTGACATCCGCTGGCATACCAATGATTTTACAAGGCAGCGAGTTCTTACAGGACGGCTCGTTCAACGATTGGGCGGCCCTAGAATGGCACAAAACTGAAAAGTATGCCGGCATCCTACTAGCTCACAAGCACTTACTAGCACTACGGCATAACGCTTACGATACAACGCGCGGCCTGCAAGGCAATTCAACCGCCCTTTTCCACGCCAACGACGACAACTGCGTTATCGGTTACCACCGCTGGGATAAGGGCGGCGCTGGCGACGACGTGCTGGTAATTGTCAATTTCAGCGACCAGCACTTCGACCATTACGATATCAATTTGCCGCTGCCAGGGCACTGGCATGTCCGCTTCAACAGCAGCTGGCACGGCTATAGCAAAGATTTTCGCGGCGTGCATTTATCATCGGTAACCACGCATAAAAACGGTACAGCCACCATCACGCTGCCGCCTTATGGAGTGTATATTTTGTCGCAAGAGTAACTACCTTATCTTATATATTATAACATATTTAATGGTATTATGTCAAAAAATCTTGATTTAGCTAGATAAAAAGCGGATGGTAGATATATCGCCAGCCTCAACCGCAGCCCTGCCGCCAACTAGATAAGTGAATTTCGGGTCGGTATGGCCAAAATCTAGATTAGCAATGACTGGCATAGTCTGCTCAATATTTTTGCTGAGAATAATATCCCTAAGAGCCCGCTCTGTTGGCTGCGATTCCTGTTGGAAACGCCCGATCAGAATAGCTTTGACCTGGCGAAAATACGGCTGCTGCACTACCGACTGGAAGTTGCGCTCAAATGTTTCTAAAATCGAATCGTAGCTATCGTCCTCGATACATAAGATGATATCGCCAGCAATGCACGGAAAATACTCGGTGCCGTTCAGCAAATTTAGACTGCACATATTTCCGCCCAGCAAAATTCCTTCGGCTCTACCTTTTTGGATGATTACTGGACCAGCGTTTGGCAGAGTGGCGCGCGAGGATTTTTCGTCGTAATCCCAAGGATAATCGTAAAAGTTCGCCGACGGTGCAACTTCGTACTCATCCGGCTGATCCGCAAACAAACAGCGCTTAAAATATTCCAGCGAATAGCTATTTTGCGGCAGCATACCAAAGCAATAAAAGTTCGGCGCAGCATATGTGATTAAGCCAGTTTTAGCTAAAATAGCATGATTCAACACCGTGATATCCGAAAATCCGGCAAAAATCTTCGGGTTAGCGCCAATTAGTTTCCAGTCTATTTTGTCGAGCAGCTGATTTGAATTAAAACCGCCAACGGCCGCCAAAATCGCTTTAACTTTCGAATCGGTAAATGCAGTGTGCAAATCGTCGACCTTCTCCTGGTCGCCCGGACAGCCGCGCTGAGACCGTGAAAAGGCATTTTCACTAAACGCCACTGTCAGACCGAGCGATTCCAGCGCCATCGTTGCCCGCTGCAAAACAGCCTCGTCAATGTCGCTAGCCGAGCGCGCCAGTGCAACGATTCTAATTTCGTCGCCAGGCTGCAGTTTGTTTGGTGTCATTTTGATCCTTTCTGCTAAAGTTTTCGTTACTAGCCCTACATCTTCTCGCGAATCTCGGCGATTAGGTCGCGCAGGTCGGCGGCGCGTTCGAATTCTAAGTTGGCGCTAGCTAAATTCATCTGCGCGGTCAGGTCTTTGACGAGATTTTTGTACTCATCGCGCGGGATTTTGCGCAGGTCGAGCTTTGGCTTGTCATCTTCTTTTTGCGGGATGATGGCGCGCAGGCCTTCGTCGATCGCTTTGCTGATACCGCGCGGCGTGATGTTATGCTCGCGGTTGTATTTTTCTTGAATCTGGCGGCGACGGCGCGTTTCGTCGATCGCCAAGCGCATGCTATCGGTCATATTGTCGCCGTACATAATCACCTTGCCGTCGACGTGGCGCGCTGCCCGGCCAATCGTCTGAATTAGGCTGCGTTCGCTGCGCAAAAACCCTTCCTTGTCGGCGTCCATAATCGCCACCAAACTAACTTCTGGCAAATCAATCCCCTCGCGCAACAAATTGATGCCGACCAGCACGTCATAAACACCCATCCGCAAATCGCGCAAAATGTCGCCGCGCTCCAGTGTGTCGATTTCGCTGTGAATGTAAGCCGTCTTGATACCGATCTCCGTCAAGTAAGTCGATAAATCCTCTGCCATCCGCTTGGTCAAAGTAGTGACTAGTACGCGCTGCTTTTTGTCGACGCGATCGCGGATCTCGGCAATCAAATCGTCAACTTGCCCGTCGGTCGGTCGGACGATAATCTCTGGATCGAGTAAGCCAGTCGGGCGAATTACCTGCTGCGCTGGCGCCGGGCTGCGCTGGAGTTCATAATCGCCAGGCGTCGCCGAAACGTAAATAACTTGGTTGATGTGTTTATTAAATTCGTCAAAGCGCAGCGGGCGGTTGTCTAGAGCGCTCGGCAAGCGAAAACCGTACTCGACCAAGACTTCTTTGCGGGCGCGGTCGCCATTATACATGCCGCGCACTTGCGGCACGGTAACGTGGCTTTCGTCGATAATCATCAAAAAGTCGTCTGGAAAGTAATCTAGCAAAGTCGCTGGCTGCTCGCCCGGTTCGCGGTTGGTTAGATAACGGCTGTAGTTTTCGATACCTTTGACGAAACCAGTCTGCTCTAGCATCTCGAGGTCGTACTTGGTACGCTGGCTGAGCCGCTGCGCCTCCAACAATTTATTATTCTTCTCGAACCATTCGACGCGCTGCTCGTACTCGGTGCGAATGTTTTCGATGGCGCGCTTGATTTTTTCTTTCGGCGTAGCGTAGTGGCTGCTCGGAAAAATAGTGAAGAGTTCCGGCTCTTCTAGAATCTCGCCAGTCAGCGGGTCAATCCGCGTAATTCGATCGACGTCATCGCCGAAAAACTCCACTCGATAAGCTGTTTCACCACCCGCCGGAAAGACATCAACAACGTCGCCTTTGACGCGAAATGCACCGCGCGCAAAGTCGATATCGTTACGATGATACTGAATATCCATCAGTTGGCGCAAAAATTTGTCTTGCAAACGCCGCTCTCCGCGCTTAACGGTAATCGATAAATCATAATAATCCGCTGGCGATCCCAAACCATAAATGCAGCTGACGCTCGACACGATAACTACGTCGCGCCGCGTCAGCAAAGCGTCGGTAGCAGCATGGCGCAAGCGGTCGATTTCTTCGTTGATCGCCGAATCTTTCTCGATATAGGTATCGCTTGACGCGATGTAGGCTTCTGGCTGGTAATAATCAAAATAACTGACGAAGTAATGAACTTCGTTGTCGGGAAAAAACTGTTTGAATTCGCTGAACAGCTGGGCAGCGAGAGTTTTGTTGTGCGCCAAAATCAACGTCGGCACGTTCTTCTGAGCGATAATATTCGCCATTGTAAAAGTTTTACCGCTACCCGTCACGCCGAGCAGCACCTGCTCGCGCTGGCCGTCGTACAAACCATTCAGCAACTGGGCGATCGCTTGCGGCTGATCGCCAGTCGGTTGATACGCAGACTTTAGCCGAAATCGCTGACTATCCATCTGGTATATTTTAACATTTTTAAGCTAATCTAGCTAACCTTGGCCGTAACGTTTGACACTAACCTGCGGGTCGCTGCTGTCGTGTTCAACATCGGCGTATTTCTTGTCAAGCGCCTCAATGACTCGCGCTACTAACCGCTCAGGGTTTGCATCGTAAATGACATCTTTAGCACCCGGCGCCCAAACGTTCTTAAGCAAAGTAATCGTGTAATCTGCCAGGCCGCCGCTACCCAGCAAGATACCGCAGACCTTACGACTTTCGAGCGCTGTCGATAGCTCGTGCAGGCTGCCCATTCGCCCGCCGACAGTAATCACCGCATCGGCACTGCGCACCAAATGAACATCGCGGCCGACATATTCCATACCGGTGAAGTTGATATAGTCGAATTCGGCAGTCGGCAAACGGTAAGTCGAAATATGTTCGCGAAATGAACTAGCCGGCGAGAATCCGACCGACACGCCTTTAGTCTGGCTAACACTTTTGACGCCGCGCGCCGCAAAGTGCGGCAAGCCGACGGTAGCGCCTGTCAGCAATGTCTTGCCCGAACGTGCGATTTCAGCGCCAATTGCAAAAGCTTTTTCGTGAGCGCTATCAACTGTCTCGCCCGACGCCGCGCCCGATACGCAAATCTGGTATTTCATTATTCTCCTCGTTTTGGTAATTGTTTCTCGGTGATCGGCATAGCGTGCAGTTTGACGCCTTTATGCAAGATACCATCTTTGGCGCCAATTTTAGTAACGACGCTAGTCGAATTGGCGCTAGCGAAAATAATCGAATCTTTTAAGCTTTTACCTTGCGCCCACTGGCTCAAAAAGCCGCTAGCAAAAGCATCGCCGGCGCCCGTGCGATCAACCACTGGCACGTCTTCATACATACCAGCGCGCACCAACGTCTTGCCGTCAGTCGCTACCACGCCATTTGGACCGTCGCTAACAATCACTGTCGGACAATAGTGCAGCGCCCGCAGAGCCAACTCTTCGATAGTCTCGCCAGCCACTAGTTTTTGCATCTCTTCTTTGTTGGTACAAAGAACGTCAACCGTGTCCAGCAAACCTTTTAGCTTTTCCGGATCAGCTAGCTCCGGACCAGCCGGGTTGAGCATGACTTTGGCGCCAACGCGCTCAGCTTCGTCCAGAATCACCCGTAACACCGTCAGACTATTGTCGGCTAGCGATGTCGGATAAATCCAATCAGCTTGGCTGATAGCTTGCAAATTCAAGCGGCCAACGTCCTTGCCAAATGTCCGCCCGCGGTGGTTCAGAATCGTGCGTTCGCCATTGGTGGCGATCAAAATTACTGAATAGCCAGCTTGCATTCGATCATCAATCAAGACATCGCGCGTATCGACACCCTCGGTATCAAGCGCTGCGATCACCGCCTGGCTGGCCGAATCATTACCCAGCGCCCACATATAGCGGCTGTCTAAGCCCTGGCGGGCAAACGTTGTCGCGACATTCGTAGCATTGCCGCCAGTACTGAAGATCACGTCTTCGACTTCCATTTTGATACCTAGCGGCAGCTCGGTAAAGACTTTCTTGCCGCGAGTATGCGGGTCAAACTCATTGCTGCGAAGGAATACGTCTTGCGTGCCTTTGCCGATTGCTAAAATTTTAACTGCCACTAAAGCGTCGCCTTTCCAGCGCTCCCAAAAGCGCCAATTTTCTCTTCAACGACTTTTTGGACGGCATCGTAAACTTCGGGCATCAGCTTGAAAACAGCATACTCGTCAGGATTCTCACGCAAAACCTTCTCGAGCGTAGTACGAAAAGCATAGCGCAAATCGCTGTTGATGTTGATCTTGCTAACGCCAATTTTGGACGCATCCTCAAAGTAGTGCAGCGGCGTGCCGCTACCGCCATGCAAGCTAATCTGGCAATCAATCGCCGCCCGAATTTGGCGCAGCAAATCTAGGTCGAGAATCTTCGGCACCGGATACAGCCCGTGCAAGTTCCCAACCTGCACCGCCATAGTATCGATACCCGTGGCATCTACAAAACTTTTAGCTTCCTCAGGCTTGGTATTCCATTTTTTAACTTCCTCGTAGTCGATTTCTTCTTTATGCAGGTTGGAATCGCCAAAGAAATAGCGCTCCTCGGCCTCGACCAGCGCGCCTGTAAACTTAGCATATTCGACAACTTCGCGAGTTTTCTCGATAATTTCCTCGAGCGAAGCATCGTGATTTGCCTGCGAAATATCGATATGAATGAATTCAAAGCCAGCATCAATAGCCTGCTTGCAACCCTCGACTGTCGGCGCATGATCGAGGTTGATATACATCTCGACACCGTAGTTTTGGCTATAGTTATCGACCAAATCGCGAATATTTTCGTAGCCGCCCAGCGAGGCTGCTTCGTTAGCGCTGACTTCGACCATCACTGGCGCCTTGGTTTTTTGTGCTGCCTGGCAAATCGCACGCAATGTTTCTTGATTGTCAATATTAAAAGCGCCCACCGCGAAACCCTCTAGCCGGCTGCGGCGCATTAGGTCGCGCGCCCGGCTGGTACGCTGGCGAATTTCATCAATTGATAAGCTCATATTGTCTCCTTTCCTTAAAATCCTGCATGATATTGCGGTACGCGATCAACAAATTCACGCGTCTTCTGAGCGATACTCGCTTCATCAAGTCCAAAGGCTTGCAGCAACTCGCCAGCCTCGCCGCTCTCGCCGAAACGATCATTCATGCCGATGCGCAATATCGGCGACGGCAGCTGTTCGCCTAGCAGTTCGGCAACAGCACCGCCCAAACCGCCAGCAATTTGCGCGTCCTCAACTGTAACTACCCGGCCAGTTTTGCGAACACTGGCCAGAATCGTCTCGTTATCGAGCGGCTTGACCGTCGGCGCATGTACCACTTCGACCGAGACGCTGCTACTTTGCAATTCGTTAGCTGCTCGCAGCGCGTACGCCGTCATGATGCCAGTACTGACAATCGTCGCATCGCTGCCCTGGCGCAACACATACGCCTGGCCAATCTCGAATGGCGAATCCAGTGTACTGAATGTCGGCGTAGCAGCGCGCGTTAACCGCAAGTAAGCCGGCTTATCGGTCCTGGCAAGTACTTTGGTGGCTTTCTCGGCCTCAATAGCATCACCCGGGCAAACGACAATCATGTTCGGCAACACCCGCATCAACGCGATATCCTCAAACATTTGGTGGGTAGCACCATCCGGCCCAACCGTTGTACCGCTATGTCCGCCGACAATCTTAACCGGCATATCGTTAAGTGCAATCGTCGCTTTGATCTGCTCCCAGCTGCGTCCCGGGTGAAACGCCGCGTAACTGGCTGCAAACGGAATTTTACCAGCGCGCGCTAGTCCGCTCGCCACTGTCGCTAGGTTTTGCTCGGCGATACCGACCTCGATATAACGCTCAGGAAAAGCCTTGGCAAAAGCATCCATTTTGACGCTCTCGACCAGATCGGCGCACAGACCGACTACTCGCTCATCAGCTTCGCCGGCCGCCTTCAAGCCGCGCCCAAAACCAGCGCGGGTGGCTTCTGCTTCTGGTTTTTCATTATAAATGTTGCCATTTAGAGGATAATTATACACGGCCTTCTCCTGAATATCGTTTTGCATCTTTTTTCTCGAGAATCACTAGCGATCGGAACATCGCCTTGGCGCTTTCTGAAACAGCGAGCGATTCTTTATTGTTGTATAAATACAACAAGTAGCTTCCTTTACCGTATGCTCGCGAGCAAATCACTGATAAATGCGGCTTACCGCTGCTGTCATTAGCCAAAACGCGAGCACACAAAAGTTGCACAGCGCCGCGGTCATTCGCGAAATCAGCAGATGACTGATACCACTCTATACCAGTCACCAAGTCACCGTTACTCTTCGCATTTCCGATCTTGTCTTCGATAACTTTTCGCGAATTAACTCTATCAGAACTACTGCTAAAATTTTCGCTACCAACCACAGATATAGTCATTAAAATACTGTTGCTATCCCGATACCAATGAATACCGTTATCGTTCTCAAATTCTTTCCAGCCCTCTGGCAATTTGCCGTTTTCGATGCGCCAAACTGGCGAACCCTGCGGCTGGTAATTATCATCAAGCGAGACACTTCGGACAGTTCTAGCGCTGTTCTTTTCCTTGCCTTTGTTATCGCCGGCGTGATCAAACTGCGAGAAAAGCGGCTGCATCGCCCCAGACACTAGAAGTATCGTAACGATAATAGAAATAACAAGCGTAACCGAATTAATAATAATACCAATAACGCCCGCTGCTTTCGAAGTACCGTAGCGGTTCGCCTTGATAACGCTAGCAATGCCGAGCGGCAAGCCAATCATACTCACCCAAAGCAAGCCAAGTATGATACTAACAGCACCCATCCAGTTGCCCGGCGACTGTGTTGGCGCAGGCTGCGAATACGGATAAGCGTAAGGGCTAGCCGGCGGATAAGTATTGTTTGCCGGCGGAGCGGTGTACTGCGGAGCAGCATATTGCGGTGCTGGCGGCGAAACAGGCGGCACTGAGGCAGCTGGCTGAACTGGCGGCTCTGACGGAGCAGATGCGGCCGAAGTCTTCGGCGGTTTCGGCGGCTTTGGTGGAGTTGGCGGTTTCGACGCCTTGGACGGCATCGAATTGTTAGACGATTGATTACTCATAATATCCTCCTGCATCTTGTTGTGATTCTGAATGCGCCAAATCAGCCAGCGCCGTAGCCGCCTGATCGCTTGATGGCGCTACGCCGTGCCACTTGTAATCGTATTCCATAAAGCCAACACCGCGGCCTGGAATCGTATGCGCGATAATGCAGCACGGCCGATTCTCGATCGCCTTGGCTAAGTTTACTGCGTCGATGATGCCTTCAATATTATTGCCGTCGATTTCTTGGACGTGCCAGCCAAAACTTTCCCACTTGCCGCGTAAATCTTCCAGCGGCATGACATCTTCGGTCGGGCCATCAATCTGAATGTTGTTGCGGTCAATGAAGAGGATTAACTGGCGTAGTTTATACTTACCGGCAAACATCGCCGACTCCCAGATATTACCTTCATCAAGTTCGCCGTCACCGGCAATCGCGTACACCCAGCGGTGGCGCTGCTTATCCAGATACTGCAACGCATACGCGTAACCCGCCGCTTGCCCGATACCGCTGCCTAGCGGCCCGGAAGTATTCTCGAGCCCTGGCAACTTGACGCGCTCTGGGTGGCCCTGCAGGCGCGAACCGAGTTTGCGCAAAGTCGACAGCTCCTCGACTGGGAAGTATCCTGCCTCGGCCATAGCCGCGTATTGTACTGGCACTGTGTGGCCATTACTCAACATGAAGATATCGCGCTCTGGCCATTCAGGGTTCTGCGGATCGATATTCATAATATTGAAATATAGTGCCGTGACGATATCCGCCAGCCCCAGCGCACCGCCTGGGTGCCCGCTCTTGGCTAGCTCTAGCATATGAACTACGTCGCGCCGCACGTCGTTGGCTTTTATTTTGAGCTGTGGAATAGATAATTTTTCGCGAGCCACCTAAATTACTCCTTGCTTATTAACTTCTGCTACTAATTTCTGATAAGCTTCTGCCGGATCTGGCGCCGAATGGATAGCACTGCCGCAGTTGACGATATTAACGCCGCCTTGCGCCAGGCTAAAAACATTTTCAAGCGTCGCGCCACCATCCCAGCCGACTTCAACGCTAGGATGAATACTGCGAATCAAGCGAACCTTTTCCAGCTGCATCAAGCTAGCCTTGCCGCCGTAGTGGCCCAAATCACCGCTAAACACCAGTACATGATCAACTGCGCTGATGACGTCTTTGACGGTATTTGGCACCGTCGGGCGCAACAATCCCACGCCAGTCTGAATACCCGAAGCTTTGAGCTGCTGGATAGACGGCTGCAAATCCTCATCAACTTCGGCATGAAAAATCACCAGCGACGGCCGCATTTGCACCAAAGCATCAACATACAAACTCGGCCGCGCCACCATAGCATGTATATCAACCTGCCAGTCTTGCGGCCACCACATCTCGCTCAGCTCGACGGTTTTGGTCGGTGCAAATTCGCCATCAGCCAAATCTAGATGAACACGCTTAGCGAACGGTGATAAACGCTCAATCGTTAGTTTGTAATCTTCTGCATTTTCGCAGAGCACTGTCGGGACAATCTCGGCCATCAGAAAGCATCCAATTCTGCGTTGCGGCGAACAAACCGCGCCGCGCCGGCAAATGGCGTAGCGATCCACTCGTCAATAATTTCTTTCCAGAGTTCTAAGTCGTCGCCCGGAGCGTCCAGTACTCGCGCCGGCAAGCATAGGACGTTACAGTCGTTATCGTTACGGCACTCATGAGCTTCGAACTTATCCCAAATCACCGCCGCCCGAATACCGCGAAAACGGTTAGCTGCCATTGCCATACCCTGGCCGCCAGTGCAAACCAGAATCGCCCGCGGACCAGTAGAATCGTCCTCACCCAACACCTTGGTCACGGCCATTTGAGCAAACTGCGGGAAGTCGTCCTGCGGATCGAGTATCTTGTCGCCGACATCCTCCCACTCGATGCCGCGCTTGGTCAGATAAGCTTCAATCTTCTCCTTCAGATAAAACCCACCATGATCCGCTCCTAGAAAAATCTTCATACTACAAGTATAAGCATAATACGCGCCCCTGGCAAGCCCTGTTAGAGTAGGATTTTGTTAATCCTATCATAAGAGTAAGCTTACTGCACATTCCGCGCATACCGTCCAGTTTCAGCCGCCAACTCGACCAAGCGGTTGGCGCTGGCCCACTCGCCATCGTACCAGGCCGACACTTGCGCCAGCCGCTCGCCGACAACGGCAGTTAGCCCTGCATCAACTGTCGAGCTGTAGCTATTGCCGCGAAAATCTTCGGCTACCAGCTCTTTATCGGTAACTGCCAAAATACCGTTGCATAGCGGTTCGCGGGCAGCATGCGTTAAAATCTCGTTTATTTTCTTGGCCGCGATTGATTCGCGCAGCAGTAGCGAAACCGTTGATAGACCAACGTTACCGTACTGGCGGCTGCTAACTGCAAGCCCGCTTACCGCGCTCGCAACATTTGGCAAAACTGCCTGCAATCGCTGGCCGTAATCAGCCGCCATCGCCACCAAGTCGCTGTCACCCAGACGCTCAGTCTTTAATAGCGAACCAGCAAAATGATAACTGCCAGCCGCCGTAATCGTTGCCGCCTCGACGCCAACCGCTTGATCAAGCGCTGCAATGACCAGTGCTACCGAGCTAATCGCCGCATCACCGCTGCAGACAATATCCGTCGAGGCGTTAACCAATCCGTCATTGACGCCCATGACGATCGTCGCAAAATCAGCGCACTGCGACAACGACGCCACGCGCCGAGCACCAGCCGTCCGATGGCGGCGCAGCTCAGCAGCATCAGTCTGACATCCAGCATCAATCAAAACATCAACACCGAGATCACCCCACGGTAATTTGGTTGTCCGCTTGTCGCTTATGATAGGAATAATCCGGTCGCCTACATATAGCGACGCGTCGCCAGTGCCAATCGCCTTGGCATAATGGCCATAAATCGAGTCGTGCTTCAGCAGATAAGCGCACTGCTCGGCGCTCAGATGCGTACGAATAGCCGCTATTTCGATATCTGAACGGCTCTGCGCAATTTTGAAAACACTGCGGCCAACCCGGCAAAAACCGTTAATCGCTACATTTATCTTCACCATGCCCACTCCTTGATTAAGCCATCTTTGCTAATATTTTAGCAAAAGCGCAATAGCTTTGGCAAATTTGCTATAATAAGGCTATGAACGAGGTCGAGCTGGTTAGTCTGGCTAGAAGCCATTACAGTGAAGAGCAGGTCGCATTGTTAGAAAAAGCAATCCATTATGCTACCGATAAACACGACGGGCAACTGCGTAAAAGCGGCGAGCCGTACATCACTCACCCGCTGCAAGTCGCTGCTATGCTAATCGACTGGGGCATGGATATTGATTCGGTGATTGCTGGCGTACTGCACGACACGGTCGAGGATACTGATGCTACGCTAGAGGAAATCACCGAGCTATTCGGCCGAGATATTGCTTTTCTGGTTGACGGTGTCACCAAGGTTAGCCAAGCCCGCGCCGGCATGAAAAACCTCGAATCGTATTTGCCGAGCACTACCGATAACTTGACAAAGCTGCTCATCGCTGTCGGCCAAGACGTGCGAGTGATCATCATCAAGCTGGCCGACCGCCTGCATAATATGCAAACTTTGCAATTCAAAAGCTCGGAAAAGCAGAAGAAAATCGCTCGCGAGACACTGGACGTTTTCGCACCGTTAGCCGATCGGTTAAATATGGGGCGACTGCGCGTACAGCTCGAGGAATTGAGCTTCAAATATTTAATGCCCGAGGAATACAACCAAACTGTCGCCCTCAAGGATAGCCGCTTAAAGAAATCTCAACGCAAGCTAGATGCCGTTCGCCGCGCTGTCGATTCGCGCCTCAGCGACGAGAAAATCCAGCACCAAATCGACGGCCGCGTCAAGAGCACCTACAGCCTGTATAAGAAGATGAAGCGCGTCCCCAATATCGACGATATCTACGATTTGATCGCGCTGAGAATTATCGTTGACGATATCGACACTTGCTATCTGGTACTCAACGAACTGCACAATATGTACGAGCCGATGGTTGGGCGAATCAAAGATTACATATCGAAGCCTAAGCCCAACGGCTACCAATCACTGCACACTACGGTGGTTACTAAAAACGGCCAAGCGGTCGAATTCCAGATCCGCACCCGCGAGATGCACGATTACGCTGAACGCGGACTGGCAGCCAGTTTTCATTATAATGAGCAAAAGCTAACTGACGCTTATATCAAGGGCAAAATGACCAGCCTGCCGACAGATTTGCACTGGATTAAGCATTTGCAGTCGGCAGCATCGATGATTCGCGAAGGTAAAGATTTCGACGTTGATAATTTGAAGGTCGATTTGTTCGGCGATCGGATTTTTATTTATTCGCCAAAGGGTGATATTTACGACCTGCCAGACGGCGCTTTCCCGTTAGATTTTGCCTACCGCGTGCACTCTGATCTAGCCGCTAAATCAAGCGGATTTCTAGTAAACGGCAAGATGGAACCATTCAGCTACAAATTGCAGCACGGTGATACCGTCGAGATTCTCACTAACAAGCGCGCTCGCCCAAAGCCCGGCTGGAACGAATATGTCATCACTGGACACGCCCGTATGAAGCTCAAGGCCCAGCTCAAAAAAACCTCGCTACTAGGCCGCGCTGGCAGCCTATTGCAGCGCACAGCACCGTTTCGTCGCAACAAAAAATAGCGGCCAAAACGAAAATAGCCAGACAAATTCTGGCTATTTCGCTAGGTTTTGCAACTAAAAGTTTATTCTATTTATGCCTGCGGCGGCTGCTGAGGCGGCTGCGGCTGTCCGCCTTCAGCTACCGGCGGTTGCGGCTGGGCAACCGTTGCAGCTGGTTGTTGCGGTTGAGCGTATGGCTGCGGTTGTTGAGCATAGGCTACCGGCTGCTGCGGTTGTCCGTAAGCTGGCTGCGGTGCGTAATACCCAGGCTGCGGCGGCTGGCCGTAGACAGGTTGCTGCTGCACAACCGGACCAACATAGCGACTTGAACCAAACGCCAAAATCGGGTTCATGATCGCCGGGAAGAAGATCATCAAAACGCCAAAACCAGTCGTTTTGCCGAACGATTTTGCTAAATCTAGCGGCAACACGATCGAAATGTATATATGGGCAAACGGCAAGAACATCAGTACGACTTGCCACTCTGGCCGGCCGACAATCTGCATCATTACTACCATGTTGTATATTGGCACTAATGACGCCCAGCCTGGCTTGCCAGCCTTGGTAAAGATTCGCCACATGGCGATAATCATTAGTATGGAAACTGCCATTACAATTAAGATGACAAACAGCCAAATTACAACTGCAACCGCACCGACATCGCTGCTAGCCGCATAAGTCGAAGTTGAATAATCATAATAATCCATAATTTACTCCGTTTAAGTTTATTACTGATTATTATAGCGGTCAATGCACTGTTTGACAATCGCCTTAGCTTCCTCGACATCGCCCCAGCCCTTGACGATAGTACTGCCTGGCTTCTTGAGGTCTTTGTAATGAGTGAAGTGATGTTCAAGCTGCTTAACCAGCTGCGGAATGTCGTCGAGCGAGCTAATACGATCGTCGTCGCGATTATCAGCCGGCACCACGACTACTTTGTCGTCGACTTCGCCGTCATCTTCGAAGCGCAGCACGCCAATAATCCGCGCCTCCAACCACACGCCAGTCGTTAGCGGCTCTGGGCAAATAATCAACGTATCCAGCTCGTCCCCATCCTCGTCAAGCGTCTGCGGAATAAAGCCGTAATTACACGGCTTAGCAAAGATTTTCGGCTCGACGCGGTCCAGCATAAAGGCCGCCCGCTGCCGATCCCATTCGACTTTCAGGCGCGACCCTTCGGGGATTTCTACCACCGTATTGACCAGTCCGCCATCGACATCTCCCGGGTCAAGAACTTTATTAAAATCTGCCATATTGCTCCTTTGCTTACAGTTACTACCTATATAGTATCAGTTTTTTACGCTATAGAGTATACTAATAGAGATATGAGTAAGAAAAAGAGTCCGACGCTATTGACAGCAGAAGACTATATGTCGGATTTAGCAGTTAAAATTGATAACGCCAAGCAGCGCGTCAATATGGTAGCGACCACCTTTCGCGCCGACGACAAGCGCACCGAAGCCGTAATCGCTGCCGTCGAGCGCGCAGCGGCTGAACGCGGCGTGCCAGCCTCGGTTTGTGCTGATTCATTCACTTATCTCGAACCGAAGGAATTCATTCTGCGTTCGCCGCGCCGCCAGCCATCGCGCGCCGTTCACGCCATGAAATTAGAACGGCGGCTAAAAAAAGCAGGCGTGGCTTTTCGCTGGCTCGGTCAAAAGGCCAATATGCTAATGACTGGCCGCACTCATAGCAAGTGGTCGATTGTTGACGACATAGTCTACGCTTGCGGCGGCGTCAATATGGACCACGAGAGCCTAGCTAACGTTGATTACATGTTCCGATTTGATAATAAAGTATTAGCGGATAAACTATCTAACGAGCAATACCTTATCGCTCGCGCCGACAAGCGCGGCGGCTCGATTCGCAATTCAATGTTTGGCCTCGACGAACACTCGACTGTCCTGGTTGATCAGGGCTTGCCAACTAATTCTCTCATTTACAAGCGCGCCTGCGACCTAGCCGAACAAGCTGAAAACATCGTACTAGTATCGCAGTATTGCCCGACCGGCAAACTCAACCGCATTCTCAAGCGCAAAAATGCCAAATTGTATTTCAATAATTGGCGTACCGCCTCGCCGATCAATAAACTTCTCATCAAACTCGGCACCTTAACCAGCCGGCAGCAAACCCTATATCAGCATCCGCAATATCTGCACGCCAAATTCATTGTTTTCACGATGCCTGACGGCTCGAAAATAGCACTATCAGGGTCGCATAATTTCATGCGCGGCTCTGGCATCATGGGCACGCGCGAAATCGCCCTCGAGACTAGCGATCCGGCCATCATTAAACAACTCGAAGCTTTCCGCAAGAAATACGTCGAATAATACCAATATCCGACGTCGAAACTATTCCGCCTTCACACCTTCTAAATACTCGCGGATACTTAGTGCCGCCGTTGCCCCCTCGCCGACAGCACTAGCCACCTGCATGGTAGCGCCGCTGCGGACATCGCCGCTAGCAAATACGCCCGGCAAAGCCGTCGCCAAATGGTCGTCAGTTTTGATGAAGCCGTACTCATCAAGCTCAACGCCGCTATCCGCCAAAAACTGCGTATTCGGCTTCAAGCCGATGAAAACGAACACGCCGTCAGCCTCGAAAGTCGTTTCTGCGCCGTCTTCAAGCGCCCGCACCGCCGCCACCGCGCCGTCCTCGCCGACGATTTCTTGCGCTACTGTTTGCAAATGTACGGTAATTTTGCCATTATCAATGTATTTCTGCAAATCGTCCTGTAGAGTCTTGCTGGCCTTTACGGAACTTCGCACCAGCAAATCAATATGCTCGGCAAAACGCGTCAAAAACATCGCTTCCTGCACACCAGAATTGCCGCCACCAACAACGACTAACCTTTTACCTTTATAAAAAGCACCATCGCAAGTCGCACAATAATGCACGCCGCGGCCATAAAATTCTGCCTCGCCAGGAATACCAAGTTTCTTATAACCGCTGCCTGTAGCAATCAGTACAGCGCGAGCTTTAACCTCTTGACCGTCAACTGTCAAAATATTAACGCTATCCTGATGGCGCAGCGCCGAAACGTCGCCGTAATCAATCTTGGCGCCAAAGCGTTCAGCTTGCTTGCGCAAATTATCTGCTAATTCCATACCTGGAACGCCATCGGGAAAACCAGGATAGTTGTCGATTTTATCGGTAATTGCTGCTAGACCGCCAACAACGCCCTTCTCGTAAAGAGTAGTGTCAATACCTTCGCGCGTAGTATAAATCGCTGCCGCTAGAGCACTCGGGCCAGCGCCAATCATCACCACAGGCTTAATATCTTCCATGCAGATTTCCTCCTTGTCTTACTGCGCTCGTTGAGCTTCTTGGTATGCATTCATTAATTTCGTCATATCTGGTTGGCTAATCGTTTCTGGCGCTGGAATCGCCATAACGACGAATTTCAATGGCATGTTCGGCGCGATAATTTGCTTGCCGTTAGAGTCTTTGCTGCCAGCCTCGCCGTAAGCTTTGTCCGCGGGAATAGACAGCAGCCGCACGCCGCCGACTTTCATTCCTTTCAAGCCTTCTTTCCAGCCGTTAATTATACCAGCCGTACTCAACCCGCTTACTGGCAACGGCGTTTTCAGCTTATTATTATCAATGCTCTGATCAAAGATATCACCATTTGCATCCCAGCCAATATAATAAGCCGCAAAATTAGTTTTATCGTCTACCAATGCGCCATCGCCCTCTGTTAGGTCTTCGGTTGCTAGCGATTTGACGCTATCGATTTCGAACTTTGCAACTTGGCTAGAATACTGTTTGAACGTCTCATAATATTTAGCTGACAGCTTGTCGGCTTGCGCTTGTTTTTTTTGTTCGTAAGCAGTTTGCTCTTTTTTATACTCGCTTAGAACTTTTTGGTAGTCCGCCTGAGCTTGCTTGTTTGACTGCATTGATAAAATCATCACTGCGAATGATCCTAGCGTACCTAGAACGGTCGCGACTACAATAATCAAAATGCCAGCACGTTGCTTCTTTGACGTTGCCATTATTTCCCCTCTCTAGTTTATCTTTTCATTATAGCATAAAATCTCGATTATTGCCATAGTTTACGCACAATTGCCGCCAGCAGCGACGCAATAATCGCCGCGGTTGCCGCTAAGCCGAATTCAGCTGGCGACAACGGCGCGATTTTGAATAAATTGCGCAGAAATGGCAAACTATAGACTACCGCCAAGGCGACAGAAGCCGCGACCACCACAATAGCCAAGGCATTCTTGCCACGCTGTTTAACAGCCAAGCGAATGATTTTGCGGCCGGATAGCGCCAAAATCATACCAATATTAGCTAGAATTATCGTTAAGTAAGTTACCGCTCGCGCTTGATCGCTAGAAGCACCGCTGCCCAGCATTCCGCCATGAATTAGAACGGCCATCAGCGCCAGCAACCCGCCAATTACTAAACTTTCTAGCACTACCGCTCGACTAAATAATGGCTGCGAAATTCGCCGCGGCGACCGGTGCATCGTGTCTTCATCCTCTGGCTCGCCTTCAAATACTAACGTACAAGCAGGATCAATAATAAATTCAAAAAATACGATGTGAATTGGCAGTAAAATCAATTCCCAACCAAGCAATACCGGCGCAATTGACAACGCAGCAATCGGGATATGCACAATCATGATATACATCACCGCTTTTTGCAAATTAGCAAAAATCCTTCGGCCGATACGCACACCTTGAACAATTGAGGCGAAGTTATCATCCAGCAACACGATCGACGACGCTTCGCGCGCAACGTCGGTACCGCGCTGGCCCATAGCGATACCGATATGCGCGCTCTTGAGGGCCGGACCGTCATTAACGCCGTCGCCAGTCATCGCCACCACTTCGCCGTTTTGCTTAAGAGCGGAAATAATCGCCAGCTTAACATTTGGCGCGACGCGGCTGTAGATTTCTGTAGTTTTGACGAGCTCGCGCTGCTGTTTTTCGTTCATCGACAAAAATTCTTGACCGGTTACCACCTGCTCAGTATTCAAACCAATCTCGCGGCCGATACGCCGCGCCGTCTCGGCGTGGTCGCCAGTTAGCATAATCACTTTGATGCCAGCTCGGTGTGCCAAGGCGACAGCATCCTTAGCCTCGGTACGAATTGGATCAGACAACCCCACTAGACCTAGCAGCTCGTATTGATAGCCGTCGCGAGAAGGCGCGATACTTTTCGCTGCTGCTTTGGCAATTGCTAATACACGCAGGCCGTCATCGGCTGCATCATCAGCAATCTCTTGCAGTCGTCTTTGCTGCTCACTGGGCAAGCGGCATAGTCGAAAAACCTCCTCCGGAGCGCCTTTCAGCGCCATAACCTCAGGCTTGCCGTCCCGCCCCCAAATTTGCGCTACCGAAAACGAATGGCTATCTAGCGGATATTCTTTGACAATATCCATACCGTTATAAATCGCCGACAGATCATCGGTCGCCGCCAAGAACGCCTCTTCCATCGGATCGGACGGATTTTTTTGCGACGCCAGAATACCATAGGCAATAATCTCGTTGCGCTGAGCGTCGCTAGGCTCTTCGCCGCTAGCCGCAATCACCTGATTTATCGCCATGCGGTTCTCGGTCAATGTCCCAGTTTTGTCCGTGCAAAGCACCGTTGCGCCGCCAAGTGTCTCGATAGTCTGATTCTTGCGCGCTAGCACGTTGCTCTTGGCCAAGCGCCAAGCTCCCAGCGCCATAAACACCGACAAGACTACCGGAAATTCCTCGGGTAAAATCGCAATTGACAACGTCAGTCCCGCCAAAAATCCATGCAAAAAGTCGCCGCGTAACAACCAAAACAGCAACGTCAATAACATTGCCAAGAGCACTGCCGCCACCGCTATATAGCGCACGACTCGACTAACTTCCTTTTGTAATAATGTCTTTTCTGGCTTAATTTCGTGCAGCGACACGCCAATGCGCCCCATTTCGGTCTGTTCGCCGACAGCGGTCACTTCGACGAGTCCGTGTCCAGATGTTATTACCGTACCAGAGAAGACTTGGTTGCCAGCGGTCTTCTCGACTGGCAGCGATTCGCCAGTCAAAATACTTTCGTTAGCAGCGACGTTTGACGATTCAATGAGCTTACCATCAGCAGCCACTCGGCTACCTTCGCCGACAACCAAAATATCGCCAACTACCACCTCTACGCTAGGAATGGTAACATATTCGCCAGCGCGCACCACCTGGCATTGCGGCGCAGATAACGATCGCAGTGCTTCTAACGCCCGCTCAGTTTTAGAATCTTGATACAATTCTAGAGTCACCACGCCAACTACCGACAGCGCCAGAACAACTGTTTCGTGCCAATCACCCAAGAAAAAGTAGACCACTACCACTGCCAGCAACAAGAAAATCATCGGCTCGCTAATAATTGTTAATATCAGCCTAACAATGCTTTTATTTTCGCGGTCAGGCAATCGATTCTCACCATATTTCTGGCGTTGAATAACTACTTGATCGCGTGATAACCCCTGCCTGCCCATATTAAATCAGTATAGCAAAAGCGGGTTAATTTCGATAGCATTCGACGTACCAGCAATCGCGACCATGACCCGCTGAAGGAGTTGTGAAAATGACATCATATGCCTCTAGAATACTAATAGATTTTTTGCCATAATCAAGATATGAATCCGCTGATTCGCTTCATGCGCCACTCGCTAACAAGCATCTTGACAGCAACCGACGATGCTGATCAAGTTGATATCGAGAAAATCGACGAGACACTGACGCCGAATATGCGAGCCTTGCGGCTGGTTATGAACATGTCAGACCATTTGCTATCAATGGGCACGCCAGCGAATAGCGTCGTACATATGGCGCTCGGGGTAACCGACACATATTGCAAGCGAAAAGTACATATCGATGTCAGCTTTAATCAAATTACGCTCTCGCAAGACCGCGGCATCGATCGCGAACCGTTGACACTGATCCGCACTATCTCGCCGCGCGCTACCGATTACCGGCTAATGCGCAAATTACAAAACCTAGCCAGCCAAATTGCCAACCATAAAGTCACTCTAGATGATGCCGAAAATGAACTCGATGCCATCATTGCCAACAATAAGCGCTATCCTGGCATTATCAGTTATATTGCTGGCGGCGGCCTGAGTGCTGGCTCGGTTGCGCTCTACACGACGTCTATACCGATTATCCTGGCTGCCTTTATCATAGGTTTTTTAATTACTCTTCTGATAAAGCTACTAGGGCGCGCTGCGCTGCCGCCATTTTTCATTCAGATTATTGCCGCGTTATCAGTCACGTTAATTTCTACTGGTATATTGTGGCTAGTTAATCATAAGTACTGGGAATTCTTTGCTTTGATTGATCCGACGATACTGACCGTTGGCGGTATCGTCTTGCTAGTAGCCGGCATGATGATTGTCGGCGCCTTTCAGGACGCAATTGACGAATATTACGTCACAGCTAGCGCTCGGCTATTGAAAGTGGTGATGTTGACGCTTGGCATTGTACTGGGTGTAAGTATGGGCCTGTACGCCGCCAGACAGTTTGGCTTGGCATTCGTCGCAACCCCCGACAGCCTATCCTTTACAAGCACCACCTATCAGTATATCGGCGCCGTCATCATCTCGGCATCATTTGCATTAAGTAATAATTCGCGGCCAGTTGGATTATTAATCACTGGCGCCAGCGGACTATTGGGGTATTATGTGCTGTTAGCTGTATCAGAATTAGGCTTGATAATTATCCCTGCTAACGCCGTCGCTGGATTTACTGTTGGCTTTACAGCTACTATTGTTTCACGTTTGACCAGGATTCCTAGCCAAGCGATTATCGATGCTGGTATCGTGCCGCTGGTTCCCGGACTAACCTTGTATAACGGACTAATGGCGCTAGTCGCTAATCCGGCCGCTGCAGACGGTACTCTGTTATTGATGCGCGCGGTACTGATTGCGTTAGCTATTGCTGCTGGCGCCTCGTTCGGCGTACTTATCGGCCGCCCAACACGGCGCAGTCTGGTAACATTGCGCAACAACCTGCCAGAACGCCCGCTGCGCTCTAATCAAAAACAACTAAAATAAGCTACACTCGCTCGGCGTCAATTTTAGTAAGCGCTGCCGTCGCAATATCGTCCATAATTGGCTTAATTTTAGCGTCAGTTAGGGTTTGCTGATAGCTAGTGAATGTTAACCGGAAGGTCGTAGTCTTGATAGCTGCGTTGTCTTTCGGTTGATATATACCAAGCGTCTGTATCTGGCAATGTAGATTTTCTGGCTCATCCAGGCATTGCCGAACCGCTCGCAGCAACTCATCATGCGAAATTTCCACGCTTGAGCGCAACGAGATGTCTTGACTGATTGATGGGAAACGGCTCAGCGGCCGATAATTATGTTCGCGACTTTCAGTCAGACAGGCTTGCAATTTTTCAATGTCAAGCAAGAACGCTGCCGTATAATCTGGCAGTTTGAAATTACGCCGTACTGCCTGAGATAATTCACCGACGATACCTAGCTTGTCACCGTTTTCCGCGACAATCCAAGCACTGCGCTGGCCGTCAAACGGCGCTGGCACGTCCGCGTCAGACTCTACTATTTTCACAAAATCAGCCTCAACGTTAATATCCGCCAACAGCCTATCCACTAGCTTCCTCGCTTTATAAAATGGCGCGCCGGCTCGCGGCTTTTTGCTAGCGTAAACACCGTCGACAAACGTCTGCTCGCTTGGCAGATTCTCGTCAGTAAGCGGCAATTCTTTATCGTGAATTTTGCCGATTTCAAACAACATGAACTCGTCGTGGCCGGCTTTGATGTTGGCGTGAACTTTATCCAGCAAACTCGGCAGTACGCTGGTGCGATAATACTGCAAATCAGGGCTTAAAGCGTTGCTTAGCCGATAGGCGCGGCTCGGGTCTTGCTCGGCGTTTTTCAGGACGCGCTCGTGGACGAAACTATAGGTCAAGGCTTCGTTGGCACCGGCGCGCGACAAACTCTGGCGAATCGCTTGCTTGAGCTGGCGGCGCGGATTCCTCGGCGCCGGCTTGATACTGCGCATTGGCAATTGGCGCGGTAGTTTATCAAAGCCATATAGCCGGCCGACTTCTTCGACGATATCTTCAGGTAGTTCAAGGTCGGTGCGCCAGAATGGCGCGATTACTTCAAATTGATAAGGCGTATTTGGCTCGGGTTCCTCATGCGCCTTAATTTCAACATTCCTCAAGATACGGCAGATTTCTTGCGGCGAAAATTCTGTGCCCAAACGTTCATTCACAAAATTACTTTCCAACACTAAGACGCCAGTCACTGCACCCCAATCGAAAATCGAGATGGTTTCCTTGCCAGCAGAGCCAAATGTAACTCGCGAATCGCGCTGCATGACCATCAGGCGATCGTTGCGCTCATCAAACACTTCGCTCGCCTGTACCCCGCCAACCATACTCATCAGCTGCTTCAATACGGCAGCATTTTGGAGCGGCGACTGGCCCTTATTAAACCGCGTCAATGCGTCGGTAAAAATACCGTGGCGCATGGCCGTGCGGCGTAGTGCATACATATCAAAGTTAGCGCACTCCAAAACGATGTTTTTCGTGCCATCCGAAACTTCAGTGTCAGCACCGCCCATAATTCCCGCCAGACCTATCACACCCTCGCCATCAGCTATGACGATGTCATCACTCGTCAACTCATATTCTTTGCCATTGAGCAAACTGACCTTCTCGCCATCACGAGCCATCCGCGCCTCAAGTTTATGTCCACGTAATTTATCATAATTATAGGCGTGCGTTGGCTGCGCCGTCATCAGCATTATGTAATTCGTGGCATCGACAATGTTATTAATCGGCTTGCCGCCCATCGCCACCAACTGGCACTGCAACCATAGCGGACTTGGCTGCACCTCAATATCTTTGATGGCTACCGCTGAAAACACCGGCACTACTTCAGTCGCCTCATTGAAGATCTCGAGCTCAAGACCGTCGCCGCTGGTAAATTCTTGAATCACATTGTACCACTCGGGACTAGTAAACTTCTGATGAAAAATCCCAGCAATCTCGCGCGCCACGCCAAGTTGCCCAAAACAATCCGGCCGGTGAGTAAACATCTTATTTTCAATGTCCAGCACGTAATCATCCAGCCCAAACGTTTCCGCGAAACTCGCACCCGCCGTAAGCTCAACGCCCACCGGCACGTCGTGTTCATAAATCTCAACAATTCCCTCGTGATCCATACCAATCGCCAGCTCGTCCGCCGCCGCCAACATACCTTGACTGAGCACGCCGCGCAGTGACCGCGCGTCCAACACAAACGGCTCGTCGTCGTCAAAACTCGCTGGCACCGTGCTTTTTGGCGGCAACCAAATCGCCCACATGTCGGCGTGAACATTCGGCGCACCGCAAACCACCTGCACCAGACCGTTCTCATCACGCGGCACATCCGCCACCGCACCGCCATCATCAATCTTGGTTACACTCAGCCGATCAGCATCGGGATGCTTGGCACATTCAACCACCCGAACGATCCGCGCGCCACCATATTTAGCTTTCAGGTCGATCACTGCTTCGACGCCACCGAGTTGCTGATTGACCCGCGCCACCAACTTATCCACCGGCGGTAATTCAAAATTAATCAATTGTTTGATAATGTTTAGGCTGACTTTCATATTACATATAGTATAACACTATCATACGCGAGCTAAAATTGCCCGTGAAAACCGTTCGCTGCCGCATCAAAGAGCATCAGCTCTAACTCTCTGCTATAATTAATATAATGAAGCGCATCACTATGGTTAAGCACCATCCATGCACGCAGTTGGCTCATTTATACGAGCATATGTTTCTGGCGACAGCGGCCGAATTCATGTACCAGCAAGGCCAGTACCAGCTAATTGACTACACGCTAGATGGACACACTTACCCTGGCGGCATTATCATTATTAAGAGTATTTGGCACTCGGTCGATGCCACGCGGTTAGCTAACAAGATATTATCCTTGCCGACTGATTTCGGCGAAATGGACAACGAGCCGGTTTCGCTAGCTCTGTACCGTTTGCTGGCCGAGGAGCCAAACCAGCTATACGTTGCCGACAGCGGCCGAATGATGCACGAGTTAAGACAGCTTGACTCTAGGCCATGGCAAAACATCGATAATATCAAGCGGCTGAATAGCAGCACTAGCCAAATCAGCGGTATAATTTACTCGACTAACCAGCCGTCAGCAATTCCGCGCAAACTTTACATGTCCTTTCAGCTAACTCAGCAATTCCGCCAGCAACGACCCGAAACGTTGCCGCTATTTTATGAATACATGCACTTTTTGAACTTATCAATCAGCCAAAAGCTTAGTTTACAATTTGGCGCCTACACCGACGACAATCATATCAAATATCACGCCGAAGACATGTCTGTCACTAATACGCTGCATCTCAGTGTACAATCGGGGCCAATCCAATTTGCTGACATTATCCGCTGCGTCCAGGCCGTCGCCCGGGATTTGCGCTCGCCCGATCTGAATCAACGCTTTGCCGATTATTTGCATAGCATATCTTATACCGATGAGCCTTCGATAGCGCCCGACATCGACCGAATGCTGCTTGATTTGGGCATTTTGCTCGGTAGTGACGGCTGGCACGCAATTGCTACGCCAGACAACGTAAACGACGTGGCGCAAGCAACACAAATCATCGCTAAGTATGGCAGTCAGAGCGAAGTGATTGAGTAATCAAAAATTTTTACTAGAATGTTTTTATCTCGGGCTCGATCAATAGTAAATGTCGTGCCTCGGCTATTGTTCACTCGAAAAGCCACTAGTTCATCCGCCAAGTCAACAATCTGACAGTTGCGCGCATGAAATGATTCGGCATTGACTTCAGTGAACTCAGTGACATCGTGCACAACACCAGGCCTACTCTGGCAAATCTTTTGTAAAAGATTTGCCGTATCAACCGCATCGTCGTAGCGGCATTTACCAGCTGCCGCTCGATCGTACAATGCCTGGCAATACAACTCTAATTTCACCGGTAGAAATATACTAAACCGCGACGCGTCCAAGCCGTTCTCATACGCCAGCCGAGCCGCCTCGTGATCGACACCAGTAGCACCGCCCGATACAATACCGCTGCCCTCAGCAATCTTCTGACCAACAAATCGCTCAATATCGCGGCAAATCGCGTCGTTCATTTCGCGGGTGCCAACAACCGCAAGCCAATTCATAGTATACGCCTCCTATTTGCCCCACTGTGAAGCACTATCTGCGCCCATATTTTTACCTTTTTTCATCCTATTATTCAGAGACTATTCGCCAGCCTGGCCACCTCTTTCTTCGACCCTTCTATTCAAATTATTGATCATTTCTAGGGATTCTGGAGGAATAGGAGCAGCAAGCGCGCCTGCCTCTCCAGCTTCTACGCGTTTTTCTAGATCGTATAGCATATTTTTGGCCGTCTGATTATTTTTTTCCTTAGCTCCTACGATAGCATTTGGGTCTACGGAATTTGCTTGATTTGCTAGATTTCTGAGCATAACACGGCTTGCCGTCCCGCCAATGCCTCGTGCGGCTTTTACCGAAGGATTACCATTTTCATTTTTCTCCAAACCACGATTCACTATTCCTGCTATATCCAACCCTGGCACCCCAGCTAGCTTAGCAGTCAGTGGTGTCGGCATAGGATCAATTGCTGGCTGCGATGACGCGCCACGAGGATGTTCAGATGGAGTCGCTGTTAACAGGTATGGAAGTTCACTCATATTATTCTAATTTCCTTTCATATTGAATCATTCATCTTTTATAATGCCACAAAATTGTCTTAATTACAAAAATACGCCGTCGAGGCGCCTAAAAAGTATCATTTGCTTTTCTTGCCTTTAGCCGATTTGCCTTTCTCTAATTTCGCAATCTCAATAGCATACACGCCAAGTTTTTCTTTGCGCGGCGGGTAGATTTTCTGAAGAAGCTGAAGCGCTTCCGCTCTATCTTTGGCTTGCGGTACAATTTGCCGCCAGTCCTCAGCTGCCAGCATCTTAGCAAAATTATCGTAGATACGAATCGACTTAATCCGTACCGCGCCAGACTCATGACCAGTTTCTAGCTGCAATAGCTCGCCAGCCCGCAAGCGCTTGATACTACCATAACCAACGCGAACCTCCAGGGTTTTACGACCCGACATGATGGCGTCGTAATATGGCTTTTTAATCCTCATTTTTCGAGCGGGCGCAGCATGATGATGCTTAATATTACGAGCAAGCATGGCTTGGCCGCTAGACTGTGTTTTTCGGCGGCACCCCTTATGCAGCCGCGGTTTGGCGATTTTGCTGCCAGAAACGGCACTCCTAGACGGTCTCGTGGATATCTTTACTTTACGTGCAGTCACAATAGACCATTATAACAGACCTCTACCTAACTAAGCCGAAAATGAAAAACGTCTGATAGTACGCAACTACTAAATACTATTTCTCATACACCCGCAGGTACATGCCGTACAATTCTTTCTTGTATTTCTTGACGACTTTGTCTTCTGGCGATATTAATTCGTGGCCAGCGCCGATATAAGCTGGCGTCGTTTCGTAAGTAAATTCGGCACCGCTGGCCTTAGCCATGCCTTCGGCGATATTCATTGCCATGGTTTTATCGATCAAATCGTCCTCGCTACCAATTATCAAGCCGAGATGCTTCAAACCTTCAGCCTTCAAATCATTGCGATAATTCTGCTTGATAATGACATAATTTGCCAGCGCCCGGTACGACAAGTTGCCGTCAAAGAATTGATCTGGTAGCAAATGATTGCCATAAACATTACGCAGCAGCGCCATTTGCCACTTCGGTGCTTTAGAAGCGTCCGGTTCATAGTACGGCGAGAGTAGTAATACCCTAGAGAATAATCCATTGCCATACTGCGCCAGCCACGTTGCCAGCGTGCCTCCGCCAGAATGGCCGATCACACCTAGCTCGTCGCCCAGACCGCTGACTAGCCCAGCGCTGTCACCCATGAACTTCACCAATTCGCTGGCGCGAACTTTCCCGTGGAGCTTATTGTCTTTCATACCGTGGTGCGGCACTCGCGGTACGTACACATTGTAGCCCGCCTGGTAAAACCAGTCTGCCAGCTCAACCATTCCTGAAGGTTCAGCGCTAACGCCGTGAAGAATCATTACCGCGCGAGCAGTTTTCTTGCCGCGAGTTTTCAATATCGGCCGGCAATCCGGACGCACCTGGCTGTTAGCGGTATCATCGGCAATGACTTTTTGGATATCCGCCACCGACTGGTTATAATCGCGCCGCTTGATGTCGGCTTTTTGCAACTCAGCGCTGCGACTTGGCCAGAGAAAGGCCCACGCGGCAAACACTGCTACAAACGCCACCACCACACACACTGCTATTAGTATTATTTTTTTGCTGCTTAATGCTGCCATCTTTTATACCTTTCGTTAGTTATTTTTAGTCCATGATTCAAGTTGCTGGAGGAGAATCTTATCACTTTGCGTTTTCGCCGCTTCGTTAGCTTGGTAATCGCCGCCAGTGCGCATACCGTTTATAACGGGCGGACCAAAGAACACATGCCCAGCGTCTGGATATATCTCTAGGCGGACTTGACTTTGCTGCGGATAATTCTGCTTGATAGTCTGCGCCATTGACGATGACGGCCACACGCTATCTTTACCGCCGGCAAACATCAGTAAATTAGCCTTGACCGGTTTTAGTGAAATAGTTGCTTCAGATTTATTATTTGTTCGCTGGATAATACTATCGTACATTGGCGCAAATTCCAGCGGGCGACCAACCAGCATATCAATTAAAAAGCTAGCCCAAGTTTCAGGAGATGAATCGTCCAATTTCAAAAACGGCAATTCTTTATTCTTGTATGTCCAAGACGACTTCTGGTTTGAATAATCATTCGACAAACCTTGCCACGTATAAGCCGACGGCGCATACAACACCAAATTGTCAACATCTTTCGGATAGTACGACGCCAGCAGCAACCCCAGTTCAGCACCTTTGGATTGCCCGACTACCGTCAAAGGTTTCGATTGGCGGGCGTGCGAAGCGACATATGATTTTATAGGTTCAAAAACTTCTATAGGAACATGCACCAGCTCTTTTTGCAAGTTATTTTTGCCAAAGAAATACATTGCAAAAACCTCGTAGCCGTTCGTAGACAGCAGAGCTGCCAAGTTTGGATTCACCGACCCCTCGCTACCGCCGAACAGCACGATGGCTCCTTTGTGTTTGATTTGCTGCGGCTTGAAATGATAACCGCTGGCGTGCTGCTCTTTAATCTCTGATATATCGACGCCAGGTATAGAGCTCTTGGCGATATCGTCGCGGTTCAACCCTTTGGCGTAGCTGTACTGATCGCGCGTACTTTGCTTCACCTCCTCCAAACGCGCTGTTTCTGTGCCGTTTACCAAACGCAAAATCATTATCGCAGCTGCGGCTACAACAATAAGTCCTAGCAGACAAACCGCAACTTTTTTCAGTATTTTCATAAAATCCCTCCAACTTATCGTCGTCTAATACTACTAGTATAACATTAATATATCTTCTGCATTTGAAAAAGGATTATTCCCTGAATTATAATACGGTTGTGGGTTACGATAATTGCACGAACGCTAATCTTCATCAAATTGCCGCTGTCATCTGCGCTAACAATCTCTCTGCTTATCAGCGCATACGCTATCCTGCTATTCCAGATGGCGAGCTGGTGCGTTTTGTCGGCGAAGATTTTTCTAATGTGGATTTTGATATGTTTGTCATGGGATTTTTTGTATTTGAGAATTGCACGCTTGATGGCGCAAAGCATATTTACGGGCAGCCGATTTATTTCAAGGATTCGTCGGTTCGGAATGTGGATTTTTGCGGTGTTAAGGCGATTATTGAAGCCAAACATTGCGATTTTCACGGCATGAAATATGATGATGAGACTGAGTTCGTTTACGGTAGCGGCAAATTAGCGGTGCGATCGCGCTTTGTGGATTGTCAGTTTGATGATGAAGCGCGGGAGTTTTTGGCGCGGCAGGGAGTGGAGATTATAGATAACTAGGATATAATGATAAGTTGAAAGACGAAAAAAACCATGACAACCAAACTTCTAGAGATCGAGCACAAAAGACGCTTAACTAGCAACATCGAAGATTTTATTAAAAAGCTGGAAAAGTTCGGTTTTGAACTGCAGAGTAATCTCCGCGAAATTGATACGTATTATTCTCGTTCTGATGTAGATTTTATGCAGACGGTTGAATGTTTGCGGATTCGCCAGCGCGATGGTTTTGCTGAGGTGACATATAAGCCTGCGACGACTGCTGCGACACATACAGAGAATGATGTGATCATTAAGCCCGAGACAAACCTGCCAATTCAACCCGGAGACGCGGCAATCGCCAAACAACTGCTCGCCAACCTAGGCATGGTGCGGCTAGTCGAGGTCAACAAATACCGTCGCTCGTTCCAGTCCTCTGATTTTCCGCAGGCAACGGTGGCCATAGACGAAATCAAAGATGCTGGCACGTTCGTGGAAGTTGAGGTTTTGTCAGATGATGAGACCAGTGCGCTGGCGATGATTAGTGAAATTGAAACCAAACTCGGACTTGAGTCGACAGAAGTTGTCACGCGGCCTTATCGGGATATTTGTATGGGACTGTAGCGTCACCTGCCTAGCTGACCAACAAGAAATGATACGTGGACGTTGATTATTTTTATTTCAGTATAGGCAAAAACGAGAGTAAATATACAGTTTGTTGGTTTAATCTATGTTCTAATAAAAATCTTCTTTGTCAAAAGACGCTAATGGTTGACATATTCTATTCTATTCTATTCTATATCATACACTCTAGGCTGAGATGCAGCCATCCTTGAGTAGACAGGAGATGATCATGCCGAACCGGCGCGATCTGAACGACATCGCCAGCTACCTCGTCCCTAACCCTGGCGACGAAGCGTGGGTTGTCGACCCCAACCAGCCTGAGCACATGCACCACGGCCAGACCTCTGGCGAACCGCACTCCGACGGGTACTACATGTACAACGAGGGCACGCCGAGCTGGCTGAAGTACCACTCCGACGACAAGGAGGACGAGGAGTGAGATAGTCCTCGAGGATGCCCCTCTCCACATCCAGAGAGGGGCCATTCCCTGAATTATATATAATATAGTCATGAACTACGATAGATATCTAGAATTACAAACCCGTCTTGAATGGTTTTATGATTTTCATCCAGAGTTTTTTGATGATATTCTGCCTGAGCAGAAGAAGTTACTACAGGATACATTCCTATACGACACACCTGATGAGAGCTATCCGGAATCATTACAAGATTTTTATGATAAGAACATTGATAATCGACCAACGCTTCAGGATGATATGTTTTTGGCAGTGGATGCCTTATATAAAGCAGCAGGGGCTAGTAGTCTGTTTGACGATAATGGATATCGTTCCCTTGCTGAATAGATTTTACTCTATGAAATCTGTATAGGTTATAAAACTGTATACTTTTCTTGATATAATTTAAGATTATTGTATGAATAATTATCTAGCAAAGAATTGAAACAGATACCCGACGAATATCAATTTGCACAACTCATCAAGCCATATATCAATGAACCAGTACGCTTAAGTTTGCCAAGCGACTACACTTTTGTATCAGACCCAAAGAATTATTATCGTCATTGTTTGGCAATAGTCAGTCATAAAGAATAGTTGTCTAACCTGTAGCTTAGAATTAAAACTGCCTCAAAAAATCCAACTTACCGCTCTCAAAATGCCGCACATCCTCGATGCCGTATTTCATCATCACCAGCCGGTCGATGCCGCAGCCAAAAGCAAAGCCCGTGTATTCGTTCGGATCGATGTCAGCAGCTTTCAGCACGTTCGGATGAATCATGCCGCAGCCCAGCAACTCAATCCAGCCTTCGCCCGAACAGACTTTACAATCCGGATTTTTACCTTCGCAGAATGGGCAGCTCAGCGCGAATTCAAAGCTCGGTTCGGTGAACGGGAAATAAAATGGATTGACGCGCACATCCAGTTTCTTACCATAATATTCCTGCAAAAATTCTTGCAGCGTCGCGATCAGATTGCCGACATTAACTCCCTTGGCGACATACACACCCTCGACTTGATAGAACGTGTGCTCGTGCCGCGCGTCCAAATCTTCGTTACGAAACACTCGGTCAGGTACGATGGCGGCGATCGCCTCGCCCTTTTCCAAATTGCCATGATATTTTTTCAGCACGCGGTTTTGCATGGTCGAGGTGTGCGCCGGCGCAATTAAACGGTCGCCGTTAGCGTCAGTCTCTTCGGTCATGAACGTGTCATAATCATCACGTGCTGGGTGACCCTTCGGGAAGTTCAAGCTCTCGAACATATGGAATTGATCGTCGATTTCACGCGACTCTTCCGTCACAAAGCTCATACGATTAAAAATGTCAGAAATGCGATCAATCTCGGCACTCAGCGGGTGGATCGTACCCTGCTCGCTCGGCAGCAAATCAGGTTGCGGCGCATTGATATCCATCGGTGCCGTCACGTCGATTGGCGGCAAATCGACTTTATCGAGCTCCTGGCGGCGAACTTCTATGACCACCTCCAACGATTTTTTCAGCTCGTTGACGCGCTTGCCGAAAGCGCCGCGCTCATCGCTTGGCAAAGTCTTGATGTGGTCGTATAGCGCTTTGATTTCTGGAGCGCGCAATACTTCTTGCGGGTGGTTAGACTGAGCCGCCCGCGCTGATAAAACTTGTAAAACTTTCTCGAAATCCATCGCTAACCTACTTATTCACCTGATATACGAATAACACAAATACGCCAACTGCCATCAACACAATAAACACCCAAGCTGGCGCTAGAGTTGTCGTAGCCTTGGTGCCTTTCAAATATTCTGAGTTCTCGATTAGCTCGCCGCTAACACCCGGAACTGGCTCGCCTTCTTGCTTTGCCTTCTGCGCTGCTTTTTCACGCAAGTCGGCAGCGATGCGCTGTTGCAGTTCGCTGCGGCTTTCTGTCTGTTCAAAATAACGTCCCATATCATCATTATAACAGATGTATACAACCCAAAATATTTTTGTGTTATACTATGTCTATATTTCAGTAAAGGAGGGAATATTCATGGCTACTAAAAAAGCCGCTTCTACCAAGAAGAAGACGACCGCCAAGAAAACGGCCGCCAGCAAGACGACTGTTCGTACAGTATCTGCCGAAAAAGTAGAAGCACCAAAGAAGGAAACTGCCGCTGCCAAACCTACGACAACCAAACGCAGCAGCGTCAAGCTTCCATCAAATATCATAAATATAATCTTTGCCGAACTAATCGGTACGTTCGTATTGACGCTGGTTGCTTTGACCACATTCAAAGACGGCGGCGTTGGCGCGCTAGCTGTCGGCTTCACGCTAGTAATGCTAGTGATGAGCATCGGCGCTGTCTCGGGCTCGCACGTCAACCCAGCCGTAACGTTTGGTTTGTGGACAATGCGCAAGCTCAAGACAATTCTGTTGCCGTTCTACTGGGGCGCTCAGTTCATCGGCGCTATGCTGGCTGTAATCGTCACCAACTGGGTTACTGGTGGCTCGATCAACTTCGGCTTTAGCGGATTTAGCAGCATGAACTGGTCGATATTCGGCATTGAGCTGGTCGGCACCGCTATCTTCCTATTCGGACTAGCAGCAGTTCTATCGCGCGAAGAATCTTGCAATACTGGCAAGGCGCTCGGCGTTGGCTTGGCACTGGCAGTCGGTATTTTGACATCTGGCTATTTGTTATCGACCGCCAAGACGCAGGCAATCGCCGATTACCAAAGCAAAGCAGCATCTTCAGCTTCTAATAAAGTCGAGATTCCTCACGTCGCTTACGTCAAGGGCGCTAGCCTTAACCCGGCTGTTGCACTAGCAATGACTGATTCGACCGAAAAGGAGCTCACTACTGGTTCAGCTGGCTCTAACGAAGTTGTCAATTCGCGCTTCTCGCTTGAGTCGCTAGTTGGCGCTTTAGCAGGCGCAGCTGTCGGCGCCAACCTCTACGTGTTGGTTGCTGGCCGGCAAAAGAAAGACTAAGCCTAACTTTCTCAACAAAAATATCCCGTCTATCGGCGGGATATTTTGATAGTCAAAAATCTTTACTTCTTATCAATAGATGACGGACGATCAAGCGCCAATACTTCGACGGAAGAATCGCTACCAGCAATCTTCACCACGTCTTTATCAACTTTACCGAGCTCTTTATGAGCGTTGTTATAATGATTGACCGTCGTGCCGAGACTATTGCCTAGCTTCTGCATGTACTCTTCAAATTTGGCGATATGCTGTCCGAGCTTGCCGACACGAACTTGAATATCCTTAGCCTGCTCCTCAATCTGCAAACTGCGCAAGCCTTGCAATACCGTTTGCAAATACGCCATAAAACTAGTCGGACTAGTAATAATCACGTGCTTCTCGCGAAAAGCATACTCAATCAGATCGCGCGAGCTGCCGCCCTGGCCAACGTTATTGATCAGTAAATCATAATACAACGACTCGCTGGGAATAAACATAAATGCGAAATCCATAGTATGCTCGCTCGGACGAATATATTTGCTGGTTTCGTCGATGCGCCCTTTCAGATCAGCTTTGACTTTTTGCATTAGCTGCTCGCGCTCTTTGCCGCTAGCTTCAATCATTCGGTTGTAATTTTCGAGGCTAAATTTGCTATCAACTGGTAGAATCTGACCCTTATCAAGAAAAATCACCGCATCAACCATTTCACCGTCGCGAAACTTATACTGAGTCTGATACTGCCCTGGCGCCAAAATATTTTCGAGAACACTCGACAAATAGTATTCGCCAAAAACACCGCGCTGCTTGGGGTTTTGTAGAACATTTTGCAAGGTTTTGAGGTCAGTCGCCACATCAACGACACGCTTGTTGGTCTCGTCGAGCTTGGTCAAGCGCTGCGTGACATCAGCCACCAATTTTGAACTTTCACTAAGCTGCTTTTGTACCGATTGCTGAGTTGACAGCTGCGAGCGCTCGAGCTTGTCGCTCATTGTTTGCTGCAAATTAGCGATAGAACGCGACAATTCAACAACATCGCCCTTAATCAGCTCTACCGCCGAGTTATTTTGCACTCGCTTCAGCTGCTGCATCAACACAAAAATAACCACGCTAGCCGCTGCGACGACTATCGCTAAAATTATAAGCAAAACCATTATTTCCATATAACTAGCATACCGCAAATAACGGTTCTGCGCCAGCTACCCGGCGATAATCAGCCGAGCCGCTACAATCAGCACAATCGATACAACCAAGTAGAGTATAAACGACCGCAATCGCGCCAGCCAAGTAAACATCGCATATGTCAACGCACCAATCACCGTCATCGCCGCCATCGCCCAATACCACGGCAATAGCGCTAAATACGATTGCAGACCCCATAGAGCCGCTATCGAAGCAATAACGATAAATAACGGCCGGTAAATTCGCGCCTGCGACAACAGTATCAACCCGCCGATTGACACCAAAGTTACCGAAAAAATTGCTACATACAGCGGCGCATTCTGGCATAAATCATTATCGCCGCGGCACATCACCGCCGACGCGACCCGGCCAACCAAAATATACAACACCGTTAGTATTGCACCGGCGAACGCTCCATAGATAGCAGCTCGAATGATGTCCTTTTTGTCCATCGGAATAAACGGCTCCAGCTTCACCGCTGCAGTCTCGTTTGCGTTGTTCATAGGTTTCTCCACATTAGTCATCTTACTGAGTTATTTTACTACATTCTTGCGTTTTTTGCTAGATGCAAGCTTAGCATTAGGCCGATCCACGTACCACAACGCCCCCAAGCAAGCCACCGCCATGCCGCCGACAACATCAAGCGGCGTATGCACCAGCGCTAATATTCTGCCAACGCCGACTAGCAGCGCCATAGTTAGCATAATTATAGTAATCGAGCGGCGACGCAGTGCATACCAGACCGCCAGCACCAAAAACATCGCAAAAAGCGCGTGATCCGACGGAAATCCCGGATTATTCAGATAAGCCGCCCCTGGGTTAACGCCAAGCAGCTCAAACGGACGCAACTGTTCAGGCTGATATATTAGCCCAAGGATTTTAGCAGCCACATAAGACGTCAGCCCGGCCATCAGCACGCGAGAATATATTTCATAGCGGCGCCTAGCTTCAACCTTAAAAAATAACTCATACAAAGCCAGCAATACTAATGGAATCAGCAGCCAGTCGGCGATTATCTTAACCAGCCAAGCCACCTTATCGTTGCAGCTCCTCGACTAGTTGCTGGCGGGGAATGGGCTTATTCTCACCGGTTGCCATATCCTTCACTGTCGCGAAACGGCCGCGTACTTCTTCCTCGCCAATCAAGACTACCAACGGTATACCAAGACGATCAGCATAGCGCAGCTTCTTTTTTAACGGCACCGATTCGGTATTGAGGATTGTCGCCACGCCAGCTCGCCGCAGCTCGGCAACTATTTGCAGCGCCTCGCCGAATTGTGCATCATCAAAGGCCGCCACCATACAGCGTGCCAACGTCTGGCGATGGCTAGACACGCCGCCTGCCTCGCGCAGTTTGTAGAATAAGCGCGATAAACCAATCGACACGCCAACTCCCGGCAGACGCGTCCGCGTATAGTTCTCGGCCAAGTTATCGTAGCGTCCGCCCGAGCAAACACTACCAACTTCTGGATAATCATCAAGCGTCGTTTCGTAGACTACGCCAGTATAATAATCCAGTCCGCGCGCAATCCGTAGGTCTAACTGAATACGCTGCTCTGGCAAGCCCATGTTTCGCAGCATCGCCAGCAACTCGCGTAATTTTGCCGTGCCAAGCGCGAAATCATCAGAATTGATCTCGTTTTTCATTGACTCTAGCTGCGATAAAATCTCGTCGTTGCTGCCGCTAATCTCTGTGAAGGCAACAACTTGCAAGACTTGCTTTTCGCTAAGGCCCAGCTCGCGTAATTCCGCCATAAAATCTTGGCGCGATATTTTCTCGATTTTATCGACTACTCGCAGTACATCCGCCGACACATCGGCCAAACCAATTCCAGCGAAAAAGCCGTTCAACACCAAGCGATTATTGATGTGAATCGTGAACTCGCCGAAAGCAAACTGCTCAAAAATATCGTTAATTACCGCTGGAAACTCCGCATCAGCCGCCACGCTTTCCGAACCAATCACATCAATGTCGCACTGGTAGAATTCGCGGAAACGCCCGGCTTGAGCTCGCTCGGCGCGGTGCACTTTGCCAATCTGGTAACGCCGGAACGGAAAAACCAGCTGGCCTTCATGTTCGGCGACATAGCGCGCCAGCGGCACCGTTAGATCAAAACGCAAGCTCAAATCATTCCTGCCGCGTTCGAACCGATAGATTTGTTTCTCGGTTTCGCCGCCGCCTTTCGCCAACAACACCTCACTCAGCTCAATATCTGGCGTGTCCAGCGGCGCGTAGCCATAGCGCTCATAAGTTTCGCGAATAATGTCGCGCAAACGATTAAACTCTATTTGGTCGCCTGGCAGGTATTCGCTGAAACCGCTCGGAATACGGGGAGTAGTTGTCTTCATATCATTATTTCTTGGCTGGGGTGGAGGGATTCGAACCCCCGCATGCTGGGACCAGAACCCAGTGCCTTACCACTTGGCGACACCCCATCGCGCCTACCTTAATATATCACTAGAGCGACGTTATTTCAAATTTAGCCGCCGCAGTTTAGCAGTCAAATACGCCGCAGCTGCTAGCCACACGCCAGCCAGCGGCAGACTAGCCACCCCCGGCAGCGCCGCTACCGCGCCAAACAAACTAACTTTTCCCTGTCCGCCGCTCATCAGTACAGCCGCGCTAATCGCCAGCCAAACGCCAGGCGCTAGCAATGTGCACGCACCTGATATTCGCCTCTCCAACTTGCTCAACCGCGGCATAGACAACAAAAATGGCAAAGAAATAAATTCTAGCAGAACTATAGCAATCGCAGCGATAATGCCGTAGCCAATCCCCAGCGACTCTAGAGTTTTTGGAAATTTCTCGAACCTAAACAATTGCGCCAACATTATAATAATAGTCCAGAAACCTACTGCCAGCGCCGCATATTGCGCGCGCTTCTTGAAAATTGTTGGCGGAAAAATACTAGCTATAAACTGTTTCATATTATTAGCATAGCATTTTTCCACACGATTTTTTATTTTTTGTCCAAAAAATGCTTGCTATTAAGCACAAAAACGTATATTGTATAAATAGCGAAGTTACAAAAACAAACACAAAAATGTATCGATCGCTCTCCGATAAATCCACCACAACAATGAAATACTCCTCTGCCTTGGCGAGGAGTATTTTGTTTCCTAGTTTAGTTGACGCTAGCTGGGCCTGCCCAGCACTGGCAAAATCGCTTTATTCCCCAGCCTTTTTGCTGTGCGCTGCCCGCCATTTAGCGATTTTGCCATGATGTCCGCTAAGTAGCACTTCTGGCACGCGCAAACCTTGCCATTCCTCGGGCCGGGTGTATTGCGGGTATTCTAGCGTTTCGCCGTCGCTGAAGCTCTCAATCGCTGCGCTGTTTTCGCCGCCGAGTACGCCAGGGATTAACCGCACAATCGAATCAATAATCGTCATCGCTGGCAATTCGCCGCCAGTTAGCACATAATCGCCAATACTAAGCTCTTGATCAACCAGCGCCATAATTCGCTCGTCGTAGCCCTCGTAGCGCCCGCAGATTACAATATAACCATCTTCGCTTTCGCTGTATTGCTGCGCCAACGCCTGCCGCCAACGCTGGCCGCGCGGTGTCATGATTAAGACTTTAGCGCCAGGGTCAATCTGTTTAGCCTGCTGCACCGCATTCCATAGCGGCTCGACCATCAGCAGCATACCATCGCCGCCGCCGTACGGCGTATCGTCGACCGTCCGGCGCGGGCCTAATCCAAACTGACGCAGATCAATCGTCGAGAGCTCAACATAGCCGTCTTTTTGCGCTTTCCACATCATCGAACTGCCGAACACGCCAGCGAACATTTCTGGGAATAAGGTAATCACCTGAATTTTTCTCATCTGTTATAGTGTAGCAAGTCTTGACACGGATGTCTATCTGTGATATATATCAACTTTTGCTCAAGGTAGTCTAGGGCGGAAGTCGCCCTTGCTTTGAGCAAAGAGAGGAGACGGTCATGAAGACCGTTACCGCCGCCGTCGCCCCTGACCCCGAGCCCACCGCTATCGAGCGTGCGCGTTTGCGCGCGCTTGATAACTACATCAAGGCCAAGCAGAAGGGGCGAATGTTCCGCGCGGCCTTTTGGGCCGGGGCCTTCTCAGGCCTGGGCGGCCTGAGAAGCAACTGAGCCCACCGAAAATAGCTCGCTGAAAACTACTGTTCAATCCGGTTCGAGACGCACATTCCTGCGTTTCCTGGGTTGAATACCCAGTTTCCAGCTTGAGCACGTTTTCGGCGGGCTATTTTCATGTCTTGCAATAATTTGCTACAATCTAGATTTTATTGCATAATAGTATTTGACTTATATTACGTTATATTTTATCTATATATTTGTGCTTTTACAAAAATAGTTGTATAGCCTCAATTGACACGTTTGGCTTTTCGTGTAATAAATTATGCCTGGCCTTCTCGAAATTTCGCCCCAACAAAAAAACCGCCTAAAAAGACGGCTTTCTTGCACAAATAAGTCTCTCAAACCATTTGTAGGTTTGCTCGCAGTAGAGCTTTTGTACTTTGTTTTCGTTAGTTCAGGGTTCTCGCATGAACTTACTTATGATTATATATCAAGGTCGTCTAGTTCTGCAAGCTCTTGGCGCGACTTTTTTGCGAAATCGCTTTCGGTTTCTGCGTTTTCTGGGTCATTTTCCACAGAATCACTAGTAGTGTTTTCCACATCATTATCCACTACAGCCGAATCGGCGTCCTCGCGCTCGTCATTATTGACGATTTTCAGGTTGTAATGAGCGGTATTTTTAGCACCCAACGCCCGCAGCAGCGTGCGCAGGCCTTGCGCGGTCGAGCCGCGGCGGCCAATCACCCGGCCCAAGTCTTCTGGATTGACAGTTAGCGTCAGCAAAACACCCTTCTCGTCGACAATCCGGTCAACAACCACATCATCTGGATGTCCTACTAGTGATTTTACGATATATTCGACAAATTCCTGGTCAATGGTCGACATGCCCACGGTATCTCCTCCTTTGCGGTCACACGGTTACTATCGTACTTTTATTGTAACATGCTTTTGCTATGAAATCGAAAAACGCGCTCCAGCCATACAGTTAGAGCGCGCTAGTTCGTGATTAAAAGCGTTAGGCTTCAGCTGGAGCTTCTGCCTCTTCGGCAGCTGGCTCTTCTTTTGGCTGATTCTTGCGCAACTTTTCAGCATTCTTGACCGCTTTAGTCTTGCCGCCCTGGAACTCTTTAACCCATTTCGGCAGCTTGACACCAGCTTCTTTTAGCAACTTCGCAACGCGCGGCGTCGGTTGAGCGCCGTTATCAAGGTATTTTTGAGCAGCCTCGACATTGATATTAGCGTCTTTGGTGTGCGGGTTGTAGCTGCCGACATAAGCGACCACGCGGCCGCTCGATGGATGGCGCTGTGCTTCCTGGACGGCGACGCGGTATACCGGATAAGCCTTGCGGCCCAAACGTTGCAAACGAATTGCGAGCATAAAATTAAAACTTCCTTTACTTCACGTTAGTACTATTGTTACTTCTGTCATATTCTAGCGTGTTACAGGTAAAATGTCAACAAAGCGCCTAAGCCGCCGCTTAGACGCCTTTTCGTTCAAGTCTAGCCTATTAACCAATTCAGGCAGAAAACACCGCTAGAGGGCGCAAAAACGGCCAAAACGGCTCAAAAACACTTAAAATTTGCAATTTTTGCGAAATAATTGCGAAAATCGTTGACATGGTGATTCATATGTGATATATATATATCAGCTTTTCGCTCAGAGTTACCGAAAAAGGAGCGAAAAGTCGCTCTTTTTGCTCTGTGGAAGCTGGAAAGGAGAACGCGATGGATGTCATCGTCGTCTCACTGCCTCTCATAGGAAGGTTCGCCTTTATCCCCGACAGAGATGTGCAGCTGGCTCTCAGCAACATGTCTGCGGAAGAGAAGCGAGTCGTTCTCGCTAACATGGAGAGACAGACAGCCTCTCTCCTGGCGCTCCAGTGTGCCGCCATCTTCGCCCCCGACATGTCGATCTCCAAGAGCATCGACTCTGGGTTGTACATCGCCAGTCAGATGGTGAAGATCAACTCCTAGTGTCGAGCCCGCCGAAAATAGCTCGCTAGAGGTTTAAAACCTCAGCGCGGCCCTCTGGCGGGCTATTTTCTTTGGTTTTTTATTGCCGCTTTCTATACTCTTCCAGCGCTGCCCGGGCGGCTTGCTGCTGGGCGGTTTGTTTGCTAGGGCCGATGCCTTTACCCATCAGTTTGTCGCCGACATAAGCGCCGAGCGTGAAGACCTTGTCGTGGTCTGGGCCGTCTTCGGCGATGACTTTGTAGACTGGCGTAGCGCCGTCGACGCGCTGGCTGATTTCTTGCAGATGGCTTTTGGGGTCGCGCCAAGAGCCGCTCTCTAAAATCCCGTCAAGCTTACTGATTGTGTGCTTCTCGATAAAGGCCGCCGCGGCATCATAACCGCGCTCCAAATAAATCGAACCGATCACTGCTTCGTAAGCATTGGCTAGAATCTGATGGCGCGCCCGCTCGGAACCATGCTTCTCGCCGCGGCTCATCCGCACCAATGGCTCATAACCAAGCTCTTCGCCAGATTTAGCGTTGCTAGTGGTGTTAACTAGCGCCGCCCGCCAGCTAGTCAGGATTCCTTCCGGCTCGCTATAATGTTTATATAAATAATCCGTCACCACCAGCTCTAGCACGGCGTCGCCCAGAAATTCTAAACGCTCATTGTGCTCGCTCACCGATTTTTTGTGCTCGTTGACATAGCTGCGATGCGTCAAAGCAGTAATCAGAAGCTGAATGTCTTTATATTCAAAACCTAATTTCTGCTTCGCCCAATCTTGGTACGGCCCGGTTGGCATACCGCTCATCTTTCCTCCTTTTCGTATTTTGTAAGTTTATAAGTTTTCTTGGCGGATCCGCGTTTTAGCTTTCAGCATTAGCTTGGCGATGTCTTCGTATTCGATCAGCTCGAGCGCCTCGTTGAACGGGAACCATTTGATACCTTTCATCCAATCCTCTTTCTGGATTTCATCGCCGCTGGTACGAATGCGCACCAAATAAATTTGCGTCGTCATCAAAACGAGCTTATCGAGGCGGCGATATCGGAAATGAATCTTGCCCAGCCAGCCTAGCATATCGACGTCGTGCAGGCCAGCTTCCTCGCCAATTTCGCGGCGAGCAGTCTGCACGGCTGTCTCGCCCTCCTCGATATGGCCTTTGGGAATTGTCCAACGGTCTTTGGCATCCTGAATCAGTAAAATCTCGATACCCGACTCGCCGTGGCGGAAAATCACGCCGCCGCTAGTCGGCTCGCGGACGATTTCTTGGATAGACGCCGAACGCGACTTTGTTAAATATTTGCGTATATGATCAAACTTGCTTTTGTTGGCCTTCGGCTTTGGCATTATCTGACCCTTCCTCGACAAATTTGCGATAAGCAGTACCCAGTACGCCGTTAACAAACTTGCTCGAATTATCAGAACCAAACGCTTTGGCTAGCTCAATCGCTTCGTTGATGGCGACGCGCGGCGGCACAGTATCTTGATGGTGCAGTAATTCGTACAGGCCAATCCGCAAGATTGCCCTGTCGATCCGTGCTATCTGCGTAATCGGCCACTCGGGCGCAATCGGTTGCAGCCGCCGATCAAGCTCCTCCTGCTGGCTAACAACACCGCTAGCCAGTCCTTCTACGAAAGCGATGTCGTCAATCGCCGAACGGTAACGCTCGACATCGCGCTTCAAGATATCATCTAACGCGGCACTGTTGTCGCCAGACTGCCGGCGCAATTCCAATTCGTATAGCGCTTGCAGCGCAACAATCCGACCAAGGTGTCTATTCGATGCCATTCGCGTTTGTTTCCTTTTATTATCTCACCGTTTTTGTTTGAAACGGTTATTTCTGCTTGGTTGATGATTTTTTCTTGCCAATCAACACTTTTACTGGCGAATGGCCATTAACGCGCTTGGCTAACTTCTCGACAAGATGGCTGCGACGCATGCCGGTCTTGCGAGGACTTGATTGTTTCTTTGGCTGTGCCATGAAATGTTCTCCTTCTCGGTTTGTATAAACTTAGTAGTATTATACGCTAAAGCGAGGCTTTTCTCAAGTATTTGACATTGTAGTGTTATCGTATTTTAATTATTGACTTTTTATATCGGTTATGCTATAATAGAAGTATGAGTCATGAACAAAACGTTGGTAAATCCGAGAAATTAATTACTACTGCCGCTGCCATAGGTTTGAGCGCAGCAGCGTTAACAGGCTGCGGCGTCGGCGACTACGGAGCCAGTAGTGCCGAAACCTCCAACCCAGCAGCTGTAGCCGAGCAGAAAGCTGTCGAGCTGGTCGACGAATATAGCGAACACCCCGAGAAATTCGATGAATCGGCGATTGTCCGCGTAGAGGTTCCAGAAGGTAGTAGCGTTAATGGAGCGGCTACCGCCTATGTTGATCAATACGGACAAGAGCAAGGCTGGACGGGCCCGCAGCGCGATTTAGGACACGGCATTGTCAATGAGGCTGCCGCCGAAATCAGCGGCGTACCACACCCAGGCGCAGAAGTAATCATGTATCATGTCGATCTGAACGGTGACGGCACCGTCGATGTTACGCCCGTTGGCGTCGAAAATCCAACAAAGTAATAGCATATAGGTTCAGAAACGCTACTTGCCATTTGTAAGCTTGCAAGGACGGAATCACGCCACGATATTGACGAGCTTGCCTTTGACGTAAATAATCTTCTTCGGCTCAGCTGGCACGAACTTCTGGACGTTGGCGTCGGCTAGAGCTAGATCCTTGATCTGTTCTTCGCTAGCATCAGCAGCGACCTCGAGTTTCGCGCGCAGTTTGCCATTGACTTGCACGATAATAAGCAAGCTGTCGCTGGCAATTTTAGCGTTATCCCAGACAGGCCAAGCGGCAAAATCGAGCTGCGAAGTCTCGCCTAGCTGCTGCCACAATTCGGCAGCCATATGCGGCGCGAATGGCTGCACTAGCTGCACTAGCGTTTTGAGATGCGGGCGCCAATCTTCGCTGTAGCCCGCCACTTTCAATTTGTACAAATCATTCACGCATTCCATCAGCGCAGCAATCGCCGTATTGAAGCTAAGCCGATGAATGTCATCGGTGACTTTTTTGGTAGTAGAATTAATAATGGTATCAAGCTTCTGAGCATCAGACGTGCCAGTTTTGTCGCTGTCATCAAATTCTTGCACTAGCGTCCACAAGCGATTAAGAAAACGATAAACACCAGCAATGCCGCGGCTGTTCCAACTAGAGTTTTCGTTGATCGGCCCCAAGAAAAGCTCAAACGTACGCAGGGCGTCAGCGCCATAGCCAGCGTTGATGACTTCGAGCGGATCAACGACATTGCCGAGACTTTTGCTCATTTTGCGGCCGTCCTCGGCTTGAATCAAACCATGGTAAGCCAGCTTTTTTACTGGTTCGGCAAAATCTGTCAGCCCAAGCTCGCGAAAGACATGCGTCCAAAAGCGCACATACAGCAAATGGGCCGTCGCGTGATCGCCGCCAACATACATATCGAGCGGCGCCCAGTAATTTGCCTTGTCTGGCGCCCAGGCCTGCTGCGTATTATGCGGATCGGTATACCGCAGCAGATACCAGCTACTGCAAGCGTAACCGTCCATCGTGTCGGTCTCGCGCCGAGCTGGAGAGCCGCAAACTGGACAAGTCGTCTGCACCCAGTCTTCTTGCGCCGCCAAGACTGATTTGCCATCGCCGCGCGGCTGGAAATCATCGACGTCTGGCAGTAATACTGGCAAATCACTTTCCGGGACTGGCACTGCGCCGTGCTCCGGACAATAAATAATTGGAATCGGCGCACCCCAATAGCGCTGGCGGCTGATCAGCCAATCGCGCATTTTGTAAGTAATTTGCGACTTGCCTTTACCCTCTTGCTCGAGCCAAGCGACAATTTGCTCGCGGGCATCCTCGCTGCGCGTACCATCAAAAGCACCAGAATTCACCAAAACCCCTTCACCGTGATAGCAAGCGTCAGTGTCAATGTCATCCTCAGGTCTCTCTATCACCTCAACGACTGGCAGCTCGAATTTTTCAGCAAAAGCAAAGTCGCGGTCGTCATGCGCTGGCACGCCCATCACCGCACCAGTGCCATAGCCCCCCAGAACATAATCAGCAATCCAAATTGGAATCTTTTGGCCAGTCGCCGGGTTGATAGCATAGCTGCCGCTAAAAACACCTGTTTTTTCTTTGGTGTCGTTGCTGCGTTCAATCTCTGATTTCTTGACGGCATCATTAATATAGTTCTCGACTAATTCGTGCGTTTCATCGGTCAGCAGCGTGCGTGCCAATGGATGCTCGGGCGCTAACACCAGAAAGGTTGCGCCAAAGATCGTATCAGGACGCGTTGAGAAAACGGTTATCGTATCATCGCTGCCATCAACTTGAAAAGTAATCTCAGCGCCTTCGCTTTTGCCAATCCAGTTGGTCTGCGCAATTTTGATTTTGTCTGGCCAATCCATCTCTGGCAGCTCGGCAAGTAGCTGATCGGCATAAGCAGTAATCCGGAAGAACCATTGTTTCATCGACTTTTTGACAACGACCGAGTCGCAGCGCCAACATTTGCCGTCAATCACCTGTTCGTTGGCGAGAACCGTCTTGTCTTTTGGACACCACCATTGCAGCGATTCTTTTTGATAGGCTAAATCCTTTTCAAACAGCTTAGTAAATATCCACTGCGTCCACTTGTAATATTCTGGGTCGCTGGTATTGATTTCGCGCGACCAATCGATGCTAGCACCGACACTGCGCAATTGTTTTTTGAAATTAGCAATATTGTCAGCGGTAGTTTCTCGAGGTTTGCGGCCAGTTTTGATAGCGTAATTCTCGGCCGGCAAGCCAAAGCTATCCCAGCCAATCGGATACATTACGTTGTAACCGAGCGCCCGGCGAAAACGCGCCACCGCGTCGACAATAGAGTGCTCCATAAAGTGACCGGTATGCATGCCGGCGCCGCTTGGATACGGAAACATGCCCGTCACATAGTATTTTGGCTTGGCGCTTGACTCGTTCGTATGATAGCGCTGGTCATCCGCCCAGATTTGCTGCCATTTCGGCTCAATTTCAGAAGGGTTATAGTGTCTCATCAACTATCAGTATAACAGATAAAACACAGCTGGTTCTAGTAATTAATCGTCGTAATCGCCATATTCTAAGTCATTATCAGTATCAACGGTTGGCGCAGATAAATAACTACCGCCGGCTACCGACTGAAAAGATTGGCTGATTGTCCTTGCCCACTCTTCAGCGCTTATGGCGTCGCTTGGAACAGCGACCTGCGAACCTTTGCTAAAATCAATAATTGTCTTGGCGCTAACATTGTAGTTTTTGTCGGAACGGCTATCGGTCTTAAGGTTAGCGGCCTTAACGTCAACGCCGCGCAGTTCATGCGACCATTGCGACACCCAAACGGTCATGGTAGCGTCAGCTTTTGATTTGGCTTTTTTGGCAGACTTGTAAGTATCAGACGACGAAGACGAAACGTTCGGCGCGCAAGATTCAACGCTTTTAGCGAAAGAGGTTTCTCGAAAATCCTTCCAGAAAGCCTCTGCTTTGTCGTCATCAACTGATACGTCGTAGCCAAAATTACCATTTTGCGATTTAACTTCTTTGTCGATAATTATAAATGGATGTTTTTTGTAAACGCTGGAAATTTGATGCTTAGCTTTGTCGTCTTTGGAGTATTTTTTGTAAGCATCAATCACACACTGCAGCTGATCGGCTGATTTTTTATCCTGTTTGCGAAAATCAGCTAGCGAATATTTTGCCCATTTGCCGTCAATCTTTTTCAGATGTTTTTCAGCCTGAGCTGGCAGCTTTTGATGTAATATAGACAACGTCTCCTTGATGCTTGATACGATATTATCCTTGAAATAGACCGTGCCGTTGTCAGTTACCAAACCGCTAGCCTTGAGAGACAGCTCCTTGCCATTCACCTCTAGAACTAACTCGGCATTTGCGTCAAATTTCGGCGTATTTTCAGCGCCTGTATCAAATGTAAATCTCTTGAACTTAATTTTCACGCCGTCGGCTTCATAGGAAAAGTTTGAGTTCACGGTAGTTTTAGTCGAGACTTTGGTAGCCAGCGGCAATTTACTAACCGCATCAAGCAAGACGTTTTCTGGCTTCTGATAAAACGCATAGGCAGTAGCGCCAGCAATCGCCAGCAGCACAACTAATACTGCAGCGCAAATAGCAATAATCAAGCCTGCTTTAGACTTTCGCTGGCCCATCGCCATCTGCGGCGGCAACGCCGGCTGAGCTATAGGTTGAGCCATGGTCTGGTTGGCGATAACCGGAGCGGCGGCTGGCTGTTCTGCTACAGCATTGGATTTTGCAGCGGATTGTTCGGCGGGCGCTGGCGCTGATGCTGTCGTGCTTGTTGAAACTTTAGCTTTTTTACTAGTCTCGGTTTTGGTCTTGGTTTTGGGCTTGTCAGAAACCCTCTTTTTAGTGGTTTTCGGCTTCTTTGGCGCACCGTCTTGTTTCATTGCTAGCTTACTCCTTTACTCCTTAAATTAAACCTATTATACACACGATTAAAATTGCTGGAAATATTTGTCTTTGATAGCTAGCCATTTATCGCTTTGGCGGACTAATTCAGCGTCCTCGGTCATGTCGCAGAGCACCTTAACACATTCTTCGAGGAATATTTCGTTCTGCGAACCTTTGACCAGCACTACCGTCCCCGGCTCGATTATCGAACGGACGAACTCGCCTGCTTCGATAGCGTTGCGCGCCACATGAACTTGGCAGCCTGTCGAACGGGCCGCTGGTGCTAAGTATTGCGTCGCCGCCACGCCGACGACTACCACCCACGACAAAAGATTCGGATCGCACATGCGACCGAGCTTCTCGTGCTCGGCCTGGCTGCTGCCGCCAAGCTCTAGCATATCGCCAAAAACAGCCACACGACTCGGTACATCCGTGAACTCGTATAGAGTTCGCAGCGCCGCCTGAGCCGCTGCCGGGCTAGAATTATAAGTGTCGTCTATAATAGTCACGCCGCCAATGCCGCGCAGCAGATTCATCCGCCCTGGCACTGGCTTGAGGAGCGACAGTCCGCGTATAATGTCTTCCACTGGCAGCCCGAGCATCATTGCCGCGCCAACTGCACCCATGATCGGGCGCAAGCTATGCTCGCCCACTACTTTAATAGTAGCGGGGAAACGAATATCGTTAGGAGCAATAACCGTGCCGCTGTAACCGTTTTCATCAAGCTGTTGCTGCTCAAAACGAAACTCTGCTAGCCCAGTCGTGCCGTAAGTACTAAAGTTTGCCGACTCCAAGAAATCTGCGAATCGCCCGTCGATATCATCGCGATTAATCAGCGTATACTCAGAAAATTTAGCGACAAATAGCTCTTCTTGAGCCACGTGTTCAATTGAACCAAAAAATTCCATATGTTCAGGTGTTATCGCCGTAACCAGTGCAATATTCGGCCGCAAGTAAGTGCCGAAATCCATCATCTCGCCTGGATGGTCAACGCCTAACTCTTGGATGATGACATCGACATCCGCCGGACTATAGACGCGGCGATGCGCTGCCCTAAAAACACCTAGCCACGCCAACGGGCTATGCAGTTTCTCTGGCAAGTTAATGCCGAGAATCGCCAATGGCGCCGACACTTCTGAATTATGATTACCCTCGTGCATGCGGACGCGAAAACGCTGCGATAACAACCTGCCGAGAGCACGCTTGGTGCTAGTTTTGCCAACACTGCCAGCAACAACTATCAATCTGACATGCGGATGCAGCTCAAAGTACTTAACGACATACTTTTGAAGCTTCTTCTTGATATACTTTTTGAACATAATTCTATCATACCGTATACGGTTAAGAAATTGAAATGTGCGCCGTCATTCTAGCAGTCCAAAACCGCGAATCGGTCCATCGCGGCTGAGATCCGACTGTTGAATGTTAATCACGCCGCCCTCGTTACCGCCAATAGTCGTCACCTTGCCGTTGTCGTATTTGAGCACAAAGTTTACATGCTCGCCATGACGACTGGCGTTATCGTACATAATAGCGTCGCCAGGCTGCAACTGGTAGCCGCTATTTGCGGCGCGGAACTTACCAGCGTTACGATAATACGTCTCGAGACTGCGCACACCTGGGATACGCCAACCGCCACTATGCGGATTAGTTAGCGGCGCGCCAGCTTGGCGGCTGACCCAACTAACAAAATTTGCGCACCAATCCTGCTTCTCGCCCTGGCTATAAAACGGGCCAGGCTGCGGATTATCGTATTGTTGGCGAAGTATATTTACAGCGCGAGCACGCAGCGGCGACAGCTTATCTACCTGAATATCAGGGAATTTTTCACGAGCTGGTTGCAATTTAACGGCAGTATAGCCACCCGATGAACGAAACGTAAAGTAGGTCGCTATGCACACCAAGACAATTACCGCTACCAAGACTACACCGAAAATTATCGGCCCGCGCCAAGATACTTGCTTTCGCTGAATACTTCTCATTAAAAATTATTATACCTGCTTTCTAGCCTAAAGAAAAACACTCTCCGGCGGGGAGAGTATTTTACTGGTGGCTCCTACTAGACTCGAACTAGTGACACAAGGCTCTTCAGGCCTCTGCTCTACCAACTGAGCTAAAGAGCCACAAATTTACCTTATGATTGTACTAAAAATCTGGCGAGCTGGCAAGGAAAAAGCCAAGGCTCCTTGGAATTTATCCGCGCGCCGTTATTATTTATTATGGCGGTGATACTGATGAGTCAGCGCGTGACCCTTGCCGCGGCGCAATAAATATAAATTAACAGGGTACGACACTAGGAACGCGGCAGTCATGCATAGCAGCCGGCTTGTCCAATACATCGGATGAGTGAGGTCTTTGTTCATGGCGCCTGGCACGATCAGCATGATGACATTGTCAACGATGGTCATCGACAGAATTGATAACGTATCGGCAGCGAAAACCAATTTGAAGGCTTTGATGAACGATAGCTTAGCGCTTATCAGCGGGATAGTTGATACAGTATAGCCAGACGTAAATGCCAAAACCGATGCCAAAATTACCGTGGCGTGCGGTGTAAATCCAGCGTGCGTGCCGATGGTGACGCCTAGCATTTCGCCGATCATGCAGCCCGCCAAACAGTGCAAGGTCGCTGCTAATGCCATGCGTTTGGTTGAAGTTTTTGTGTTGCAGTGAGAATGAGATTCGTGGTGCATCATTTCGTCCTTATATTATTTAACTCGTAGAGATTAAGTAGCTCTTCGACGGCTTCATTTTGCTGGATTTCATCGCCCGAGGCTATTTTGTCAGCAATGTGCGTGCGCAAGTGCCGCTCCAAAATGAGCTTATTGAGCGATGCCAGCGACTTTTGCAGCGCTAGGCTTTGCGTTAAAATATCCATGCAATATGCGTCGTCGGCAATTTGCTTCTCTAGTCCACGCATTTGCCCTAAAATAATTTTTGTGCGGTGCAGAGCTCGCCGCTTGATATCTGCTGTATCCATAAAGTCATTATATACCCCCTGGGGGTATTATGTCAACCTACTTAGCACATATTCAAAGCTTGACTAATTATAAGTATTTACTAACGTGAACAGCCTATTTTAGCTGAGTAGCCTTAGAATACTTCAGCGTAGTAACCAAGAAAATAATGGCTGGCGGAATGATAAATATCATATACGCTAGTACTGTGATCAAGGATTTTTCGGCAGGCAGCATCCACAGCGGCATGCTACCAACTGCAGGGCTGGGGTCGTTGTCCTTTGCGATACCAAATAAACCATGCATGAATAGCATACCTACATTCAGCATCAGCATGATTGAACTTACAATTCGCCATAGCCGCAGCCTCGCTAACGGTGAATGAGCCGTCCCGAGAGTCAAGCAAAACGGTACCAAGAAAAGATTAACTATTACAGGTCCAAAAAACGGCTCGTCTTGCATGCGAGCAATAAACATCAAAAAAGCCCCGACGAAGAAAACAATCAGGGTAATTGTTGTACTGCGCGCTAGATGAAAAACAATATTATTACTACTATTAACAAACTCTCGATGCTGCTGAATAATACCTTTAGGAGCGTCGTTGGGGTTTGTAACCGCCTCCGCCTCAGGTTCTACTGCTAACTGTTGGTTTGCCATTTGCGGTGATTGACTAGGTAACGGCTGTGCTGTTGGTGTCACTTGCGGCGACTGGTCGGGCATTGGCTGCATCGTTGGCATTGTTTGCGAAACTGGCGGCCGCAGATTCGCGTTTTGCTGGTCATTGTTCATATGGTTATTATACCGCTTTGGTGCTAAAATATCATTATATAAACAGGAGGAATTTATGGAAATAGCAATAGTAATTTTAGTCATCTTGGCTATTTATGTACTGAGCGGCATAAAAGTAGTCAATCAATATCAGCGCGGCGTGGTGCTGACGCTCGGTAAATTTACTGGCGTGCGCGAGCCGGGTTTGCGCGTAGTGATACCGATTTTTCAAACGATGATGATGGTCGATGTGCGCTCAACACCGATTGACGTACCGAAACAAGAAGTCATCACCAAAGACAACGTCACTGTCGGCGTTGACGCGGTAGTTTATTTCCGAGTAATTAACGCCCCAAAAGCGGTACTGGAGACGACCAACTACATTTATGCCACCAGCCAATTTGCCCAGGCTGCCCTGCGCGACGTAACTGGTAATGTCGATATGGACGACCTGCTCGCCAAGCGCGAGGAGATCTCGCAGCAAATCAAGGAAATTGTCGATGCCGAAACCGACAAATGGGGTATCGATGTTGAGAATGTCAAAATCCAGAACATTGAACTGCCGGGCGACATGAAGCGCGCCATGGCCAAGCAAGCCGAAGCCGAGCGCGAACGCCGCGCTAACATCATCAACGCCGACGGCGAAAAAGCTGCCGCTGAAACGCTGGCGCAGGCGGCGGAGATCCTGGCGAAAACCCAAGGCGCGATTAACCTGCGCACCCTGAACACACTGGAGCGCATCTCGACCGAACCATCACAAAAGACGATGATGCTCTTCCCAATTGAACTGATTGACGCGATTCGCGGGAATAAAAAGTAAGGAATAACCATGAGCGAACAAAACCGTACCGAAGAA
>JABCOL020000002.1 GCA_013333625.2 Candidatus Saccharimonadota bacterium
ACCCGTTACTACGACGGGAAGGCAGCCGAGCTGAAAGACCCCATTGCCCAACAAGATTACAAGGACTCCGTGAAGTATCTTGGCATCTACAGCTACCAAAGGTGTTTGGAAACACAAATTGGTTTGGGCTTGGACCTCAAAGGAGGTATGAACGTTATTCTTGAAATCAGCGTGCCCGACGTTATCGAGACACTGGCAGACCACAAGACCGACGCGGCTTTCACAAAGTCGCTAGAACAGGCTAAGAAAGAAGAAGAAACTAGCCAGAGCGACTTTATTTCGCTTTTCATCAAGTACTACAAACAAAACGCACCCGGCCACAAACTCGCCGAACTCTTCGCCACGCAACAACTGCAAGGCAAGGTCTCGCCGCAAAGCAGCGATGCCGAAGTAGAGAAAGTGCTGAGGACGGAAGTGCAAGCGGCCATCGACAACTCGTTCAACGTGGTGCGTACGCGTATCGACAAGTTCGGAGTGGTGCAACCCAACATACAGAAACTCGAAGGACAAGAAGGCCGCATCATGGTTGAAATGCCTGGCGTGCGCGAACCCGAACGCGTCCGTAAGCTTTTGCAGGGTTCGGCCAACCTCGAATTCTGGGAAACATTCAACGCATCCGAGATTGTTCCTTATCTTACACAGCTTAATGCACGACTGGCCAGCGAACAAAACGGCACCGACACCGCTGCCGTAGACACCGCCAACGCCAGGGCTAAGGCCGAACAAGAGGTGGCTAAGGCCAAAAACGAGCAGCCTAAGTTTAAGCTAAACACGGGCGACGACAAGAAAACCGACGTGGCACAACGCGCCAACGATGCCCAAACGGCTGCCGCCATCAAGGCCAATCCGCTGTTCTCGCGCCTGCAACCCACTGGCGGAAACTCGCTAAGCATTGTGGGATATGCCAACATTCGCGACACTGCTGCCATCAATAAGCTTATTTATGGCCCCGTTGCCAAACAGGTTCTACCTCCCGACCTTAAACTGCTGTGGAGTGCAAAGCCTGCCGACCAGGCAAAGATGAAGAACATCTACGAGCTACATGCCATCAAAGTAACCTCCACCAATGGCCGTGCGCCAATCGAAGGCGACGTTGTTACCGATGCCAGCGACGAGTTTAACCACACAACTGGCGCACCCCAAGTGAGCATGCGCATGAACAGCGACGGTGCACGCCGTTGGGCTGCACTCACAAAGGCCAACGTTGGCAAGGCCATTGCCATCGTTTTGGACAACGCTGTGTACAGCGCGCCCCGCGTAACCAATGAAATCGACGGCGGCTCGTCGTCTATCAGCGGCAACTTCACCATCGAAGACACCAAAGACCTTGCCAATACGCTGAAGAGTGGACGTATGCCTGCACCCGCACGCATCGTTCAAGAAGAGGTGGTTGGCCCCACACTCGGTGCACAATCCATCCAACAAGGTATTCAATCGTTTGCCATCGCCTTCGTGGTGCTCATGGTTTACATGGTATTGATGTACGGCTTCACGCCGGGTATGATGGCTAACACGGCCCTCATCGTCAACCTGTTCTTCACGCTAGGCATCTTAACGTCGTTCCAAGCCGCGCTAACGCTCTCGGGTATTGCGGGTATGGTGCTGTCGTTAGGTACGGCCGTGGATGCCAACGTGCTTATCTACGAACGAACTAAGGAAGAGCTGGCGGCCGGCAAAGGCCTTAAACAGGCCATCAAGGAAGGCTACGGCAACGCGTTCTCGGCCATCTTCGACTCTAACCTTACCTCTATCATCACGGGTATCATCCTCTATTCGTTCGGTACGGGCCCCATCCGCGGTTTCGCCACAACGCTTATCATCGGTATCGTTTGCTCGTTCTTCACCGCCGTGTTCCTCACTCGTTTGGTTTACGAGTATCAACTGAACAAGGACCGCTGGACAAAGCTCACCTTCACCACGCGTTTCTCGAAGAACTTCATGCAGAACGTACACTTCCCCTTCATGGGCGTTTACAAAAAAACCTTCGTGCTGGTAGTTGTACTTTTGGCCGTATTCGTAGGCAGTTTTGTAACTCGCGGACTTAGTCGCAGCATCGACTTCACCGGTGGACGCAACTATGTGGTTACGTTCGAAAAGCAAGTGCAACCCGAACAAGTGCGCGGCATACTGGCCAACGCATTCCCCGGCTGCACCACTGGCGCCCTTGCGCTAGGCACCGACCACAAAACCATCCGCATATCAACCAACTATAAGATAGAAAGCAACAGCCCCACGGTAGACGATGAGGCAGAAACCATACTGTATAATGCCTTGAAGAAGGCTGGACTGGTTTCGCAAAAGAACGTCGATGCCTTTAAAAACCCCGACATCCGCCAAGGCGGCTCCATCATCAGCAGTACCAAGGTTGGTCCTTCGGTGGCAAAAGACATCACCTACGGCGCCATCATCAGCGTGCTGTTGGCCATCTTCGCCATCTTCGTTTACATCCTTGTACGTTTCCGCAACGTGGCCTTCTCTGTTGGTTCTACCGTGGCTTTGGCCATCGACACCACCTTCGTCATCGGTCTTTACTCACTGCTGTGGGGTTTCATGCCCTTCTCTTTGGAAATCGACCAAACGTTTATCGGTGCCATCCTAACGGTTATCGGTTACTCCATCAACGACAAGGTGGTGGTGTTCGACCGTATTCGCGAAAACATGAAGTTGCATCCCAAGCAAGATTTCCGCAGCTTGTTCAACGACAGTATCAACCAAACGTTGGCCCGAACCATCAACACGTCGTTCTCAACGCTTATCGTGTTGCTCTGCATCTTGTTCTTGGGTGGCGAAAGCATCCAGAGTTTCGCCTTCGCCATGAGCCTTGGTGTTATCTTCGGTACGCTCTCGTCTATCTTCATCGCTGCCCCCATCGCCTTCCT
>JABCOL020000003.1 GCA_013333625.2 Candidatus Saccharimonadota bacterium
ACTTCGACCTGATGAGCTCGCGCGAACGCGACGGCGTCGAGCTAAGCTATCAAGACTTCCTCAATGCTTTGTATTTTCCAATTCAAATATTCATTCGCTCGCAGCGGGTCGATATCGGCCCCTATCTCGATAAGCTCGACGCTCTGCGGCGCGACCAGGACAACATGCTACTAGGCGTATTGATGGACGATTATATCAACTTTATCGATGTTTTGTCGCAAGAAGCTAACATCATGGACAAAAGCTTTTTCGTGGTCATTCCGTATTTTCCGACCGGCGACGTTACCAATATCGTCCAGCAGAGCAAGGGGATATTCTCAATATTATTTGGTAGCAAAAAAGAAAATGTCACCAAAATCGACACCCAAACCTACGCCAAGGCCAAAGAAGAAATCAAAAACCGCGTCGATTCGGTGATTGGCGGGCTAATGCGCGTCGGCGTTTATTCTATTCAGCTAAATACCAAGCAGCTGGGCGAATTATATTACAATATATACAATCCAGATACAGCTGTACGAGAGCCGCTTGACGACTTTGGCGATGTAGCGTCGCTATACGTCCGCAAGGGCGAAGGTAATAATCCATACACCCGCGAGGAGGTTAGGTGATGGCCCGCAAGAAAAAGATGGATCCGCTAGATATCGCCGCCCAGCAGCGCGAGCGCGAGCAGGCAGAGGTCGAACAAGCTTTCCTCAAGGGTATGACCACGCTGCGCGATTTAATCGCGCCGAGCAGCCTCGAAATCCATTCGGCTTATTTCCGTATCGGCACCAAATACGGCCGAACTATGTATGTCTATGGCTATCCGCGCCGGTTGTATACGGGCTGGCTATCGGGATTAATTAACATTGATCAAGTCCTCGATATCAGCATGTTTATTTATCCTGTCGATACAGCGATTGTCCTCAAAAATTTGCGTAAAAAAGTTACTCAGCTAGAGGCCGATATGGCGATTAATGCCGAAAAAGGCAAGACGCGCGACCCAGCCAAAGAAGCCGCCCTGCAGGATGCCGAAGAGCTGCGCGACGAGCTGCAGGTCGGATCAGAGCGCTTTTTCCGCTACGGCCTGTACGTGACGATTTACGGCGATAGCTTAGAGGAATTAGGCTATGTACAGCACTCGATCGAGACATTCTTCGGGCAGATGCTGGTTTATAGCAAAACTGCCTCCAGCCAGCAAGAACAAGGCCTAAACAGTACGGTGCCGCAAATGAGCGACCAGCTGCAAATTCGCCGCAATATGAACACTGGCGCCGTCAGCACCAGCTTCCCATTCACTAGCGCCGACTTAACACAAGAAAACGGTATTTTGTATGGTATCAATATGCACAACAACGGCCTGGTGATTTTCGACCGCTACACGCTAGAGAACGCCAACATGGTAGTATTCGCTAAGTCTGGCGCCGGCAAGTCGTTTACTGTCAAGTTAGAGGCTCTTCGCAGCATGATGATGGGCGCCGATATCCTGATTATCGACCCAGAAAACGAGTACCAGCGGCTAAGCGACGCTGTTGGCGGCAGCTATATTCGGCTCAGCCTCAGCAGCGACACGCGAATTAATCCTTTTGATCTGCCAAAAGTTATCGACAACGAAGAAGCCGACGACGCCTTGCGCGCCAATCTAGTGACGCTACACGGGTTGCTGCGGCTGATGCTGGGCGGAGCTTCGGCTAATAGCGCTGGTATTGGCTTATCGCCATCCGAAGAGGCCGACCTCGACCAAGGCTTGATTGACACTTACGCTCGCGTCGGCATCACTAGCGATCCACTGACGCACACTTCGGTACCGCCGACAATGGGCGACCTATACGATACCCTGTTGCACATGGGCGGTACCGGCCCGCAGTTGGCGCAGCGCCTGCGCAAATACACTACCGGTACGTTTGCTGGTATCTTTAGCCAGCAGAGCAATATTGATATCAACAACAATATGGTAGTCTTTAATATTCGCGACCTCGAGGACGAATTGCGGCCGGTGGCCATGTATATCGTCCTTAGCCACATTTGGAATATCGTCCGCACCCAGCAGAAAAAGCGTATGTTGATCGTCGATGAGGCTTGGCAGCTGATGAAATATGACGACTCGGCGAACTTTATGTTTAGTTTAGCCAAGCGCGCTCGTAAATATTACCTGGGCCTGACGACTATCACTCAGGACGTCGAGGACTTCATGGGCAGCAAAATGGGCCGCGCCATTGTTTCGAACTCATCAATGCAATTACTACTAAAGCAATCGTCGAGCGCTGTCGATGTGCTTGGCGACGTTTTCAAATTAACCGAAGAAGAGCGTAAGCGCCTAGCTAACTTCCCGGTCGGACAGGGGTTATTCTTTGCCGGGCAGAATCACGTTCATATCCAGATTGTCGCCAGCGACACCGAAACTGGCTTGATTACCACCAACCCGCAGGCAACACTACAACAAGCCGCCGCAGCTGCTGCCGAGGAGCAGACATAATAGCTTAAAAAGGTTATAATAAGATTATGCCGCTAGGTACAAGAGAAAGACCAGACACCAGCCAAGACAACGCCGACGACTTTGACCAGTGGGAGCGTCAGATGCAGACACCCACAGACCAAGGCCATGCCGACGATTTCAACGCCTGGGAGCGTGAAATGTCGCCGAGCCAGGCGCACTGGGATGATACCGTCAGTCGAAATTTGTCGAGGATGGAGAATAAAAAACCAGCCAAACGCGGCAACGAAGCGGCTAGCGGTAGCGGTAATAGTAGTGGCGACGCCGCTGGCAATATCAATAACAAAGAGAAGCAGTCGCAGCAGCAAGACGGCTGGCGCGACAACACCTCGAGAGACCTAAACAAGCCTAAGAAGGGCAAAGGTAAATCAGGCGGCTTTTCGGCTATGAATAAGCTCAAACGATTTGGCCCGACTGGCGCGGTAGCTAGCATGCTACTAGTCGGTGCTGTTGGTATCGGTTCGTCGACTAGCATCATGGGCTCGTTACTGGTATCCATCAAAGAATCAATTGTCACCAATATCGATCAGCAGCAATATACGTCATCGTCGCGATCAAACCGAATTTTAGCACGGCGCCTAGCCGATGACGCCACATCTGGGTCTTGTACTCTGGTCAAAATCGCCTGCCGTTTTCACAAACCGACCGATTACCAGCTAAAACAACTTGATAAGGCTGGCGTCAAGGCTCTCGACGAAGCCGGCGAAGTTATCGAAAAAGGCAAGCTAATCGGCGGCAAACGGCCAGCTCACTACTTGATAGACGGCGAGAAGATATCCGCTAAAGATTTCAAAAAAGCATTACGCAATAATCCTAAACTCCGCAACGCTTTCCGGCGCGCTTTTAATCCGCGCTGGGTGAACTGGGTTGACGACGCCGCGGTCAAGTTCCTCAAGAAAATAGGCGTCACCAAAAAAGTAGCAGAAAAGTTAAACTCTAAAAAAACCAGAAAGGCTCTAACCGAAGCCACAGACGAATTAACGAAAATCGAGGACAAAGCGGCTGATAAACTGAATAAAGAAATCGCCGAACAAGCTGGTGATTACGCTACAAAAGAAGCCAAAAAAGCCACCAAAAAGAAGGGGAACGACGTCAAGCTAATGATGGCTCAAGGAATCTGCGCGGCAGCCAAGGCGCCAAATGTGGCAGTCAATATCAATAAGGCTTTTCGAATCGCCCAGTACGCTAAACTAGGTTATACCTTTTTGACAGCCGCTGATGCCATCAAAAAGGGCGAAGCCACCCCAGAAATGGTCAACAACGTAGCGACTATCCTCACTCAATCATACACTAAGTCCGACGGTACTATCAAAAAACCCGCTACCGACGCTAAACTGATGAAATATACTATGGGTCTCGGCACCGCTGGCAGCTCGTCGTCGTATATACCAGGAGTTGGCGGCACTCTAGCCACCTATCTAGGCGTTGTCAATAGCGAACCTGTCAAAATGGGATGCGACCTGATCGGCTCGACAGCAGCCGAAGTCGGCGTCGATGTTTTTGACGGCCTCAGGGCTGGATTAGGACCGATTGGCTGGGCTTGGGTAGGGGGAGAACTCCTAATTGAGGGTTTATTGACATTTGACACCGTACAAGAAAAACTAAGCTCAGTCATGGGAACTATTGTGCAGACCTCTATTGACGCATTCACCAAATGGGTAGATATGAAAGCATTAGCCGAATACTTCCTAGGCGACAAAACCAAGGGAGCAACCGGCACTGATGTCGGCGACATCACTGGCGTGGGCTTATCAAACAGCATGGCCGACCAAGCCAGCTACACTGGCAATGCACCGCTAACCGTCCAGCAAAAAGTTGCCTTCGACGAGCAAATTGTCCAACCTGAGCGTATTGCCCTAGCCGAAGAAGACCGCTTAACACACAGCCCATTCGACATCTCTAGTCCGAATACTTTCCTGGGGTCAATCGCTATACGATTCGTACCGTATTTAGGTATGGCGTCGAGTCCATTAGCGTTCGTGTCGGCTATCTCGTCGATATCTACCTCGTCGCTGTTTAATCTATTCAATCCGTCGGCCTATGCTAAAAATATTATTGACGAGAACAAATGCACGCAAAACTCCGTGCTAGCCAACGAAAAAGACATCGCTGTCGGTCCAGCCTGCGACGTTCAATACGGCGTACCAACTGATTATATGGGTATAGAACCTGATCAAGTAGCTAGCGAATTAAGCGCTTCCGGCGATATCGACGAAGACGGCAAAGTAAAGAGTAATAGCGAGCTGCAAGACTGGATAGACACTTGCAACCAAGCTAGCATCATAAACACCAAAGAATGCACCGTCGACAGCCGGCAGCGCGCCCTATACAACCTATACCAAATCGACAAACGCACTGTCGATGGTATGGATGAGGATCCAGATAAAACAACGAAACCGACATCAACTTCAACAGCATCTACCAGTACTAGTGTCGGTAGCGCTGTAGGTGAACCAGAGTTTAACCAAGCTCAACCTGCAGCAGAAGGCGGTGATGATGTATCTGTTTGGAAAGGTCTCAACAATGGAGCTCTTCCGGACAGCGAGCTTGTTACTCTATCATTTTCTAGTGAAAAAATGCATAAACAGGCTGCTGCTGCTATGGAAGAAATGAATAAGGCTTACAAGGCCGAAACAGGCAGCGATCTAGGTATTAACGAAGCATACCGTGATTGCGATACTCAAATAGCATATGCCGACCCCAATAGTCCACGCTATCAAGGTGGTCTAGCTAAGCCAGCCCCACCGTGCAGCTCTAACCATGGTTGGGGATTAGCTGCCGATATTAGTGTTGGTGGCTTTGATACACCAGTATACAATTGGCTAACCGCTAATGCTCACAAATACGGTTTTGTTCATCCAAAATGGGCAGAACGCGACGGCAGTAAACCTGAGGCATGGCATTGGGAATATGCCAGAAGGGTAGCTAATTAATAATGCCAAAAAAAATAGCATGCATTATACTTTCTGTAATTACATTAGTAAGTATATATAGTCAAACCGCCTTGGCTGCACCAGAGAGATTGTATATTAATTCAGCTACTAATAATATAGAATTTTACGATACCAATGCCGCCTGCTCGACAGGGTCGTCGGGTACCGATTTATCGTCAGTCAGCCCTGGCAGCGGCGCACCAAACGGTATGACCTATCCTAATCTAGATGCCGCAAAAATGGCAGACGCAATCGAAAAATACATTGAAACTCACGCACCAGACAGCCCATTAAAAGGTACCAGTCAAAAAGCTGTGGCGAGCGCCAAAAAAGCCAACCTCAGCCCGTTTTTGGCGTATGCGCACGCTATGATGGAATCAACATTAGCCACTACAGACGTACCAGGCGCCCAGATAAAAGTTCATCAAGGGCATAACGCCTTTGGACGTACCGCAACCGACTCTCAACCACACGTCGTAGAGGCTAGTCGAAATTGGTATATGTGGACATCTTTCGAGGCTAGTGTTGACGCTGATGCTGAAGAAAACAAGAATGTCGATAGCGGCGACTGGTTTTCGTACGACAGAGCAGTGTTTTCTGACGAAATCGACCAAGGTATGACAGCCTATGCTAATAGATACGCTCCGCCCGACGATGGCAACGATACTGAGGGATATATAAACTTTATGCAAGGCGCTCTCGACGAAATGGCTGGATACGCTGGAGCTTCAGTCGCTACTACATCTACAACATCAACCACTTCATCTAGTAGTAGCTCCTCTAATTGCTGTGTTAAACCAAAAACAGGCGGTAGCGTGGTTAAGATGCTATCAGATAATCCAGAAACTGCCCTAGGTTATCTGATGAGCGCTGGCAATGGTACCAAATTAACCTTAGCTCAAGCTGCCGGTATCGTCGGCAACCTTCAACAAGAGTCAGGACCAACCCTAGATCCTAGAGCATCTAACGGATCGCACATTGGTATTGCCCAGTGGGATGAAGCTAATCGCTGGAATAATGGGTTAGTTAAATTTGCAGCTGATATGGGAAGTGATCCATATGATTTCTCAATTCAATTACGATATCTAGCTTGGGAAATGGGTCTTACTGATGAGTGGAAAGATCACACGCCAGGTCGCGGTGGCACTGCTGATGCCGTTAGGGCTACAACCAGCGCTGAGCAGGCCACCGAAGTTTTTGAAGCAAATTTTGAGGGAAGTGGCGGCAGTGCGATGGAAAAACGTCAGGCCTATGCCAAAGCCCTTTATGAAAAATATAAAGATAGTCCGACACTAGGTTCGTCTGGAACCTCTGATCCGGGAACTTCCGCCTCATGTAGTAGCGGCGGCGGAGCTAGTTCATCCTTACAAGAGTATACTCTGAAATACGCCTGGCCGCAGATACATCACGAACCGCGCATTCAACGAAAAGATGAAAACATTGAAGCAATCTATAAAGCTACAGATGAGGGGCGTTTTTTTGGAAGTCATTACGGTGTTGATTGCGGTGGCTTTGTTACAACATTAATTTATGATAGCGGTTTCGATAAGACATACAATTTTGATGCTAAGGGTGGTAACACTGTTGTGCAAAGACTATGGGCTACCCTTAATTGGCAATATCTTGGTAGCGCTAATGGTACATACGAGCCAGACGGCAGTAAATTTACAGACGACAAATTACAGCCAGGCGACGTGGCTTTCTCACCAGGGCATACCTGGATATACGTAGGTGAAATCAACGGTTTCGAAAGTAAATACGCCTCAGCCAGCCAAGGAGAAAAGGCTCCGAGTGCTGGCGGCGAAGGCTTTGATTGGGCTGGAGCAGTATGGTTTAGAAAGAAATCATCATCAACAACATCATCAGGGATATCAGCATGAATAAACGCAAAACTATTATTATCACTATCATTTTCGCTATCATTGCGATCGTTGGTGCGCTAATTTATCAAATTTACACCGCTATCGACCGGTCGGGGAAAATCCCGGTCGAAGTTGCTGCCGCCCCTAACGATGCGAAAATCACTTTCAAAGACAAAAAAACTAAGGTCGAGTATGCTGCCAGAAACGGTACCAATTACCTGCCGCCAGGCGATTATTCAATCACGGCTGCCAAAGACGGCTTCCGCAGCAGCCAGATAGAGGTCAACGCCAACAGTAAACCGCAACATATTATCATCATTGAGCTCATGCCGCAATCAGATCAAGCTCGCCAATGGCAGAAAAAGCACATGGATCAATACGATAAAGTTGAAGGTACTGCTGGCCAGCAAATCCGCGAAGCTGGCAAAAAATTCACCGAAAAATATCCAGTAGTCGCTAAATTACCAATCAAAGATCCTTACTATTCGGTTGGTTACTACAAGAAAGACGACCGGCCAATAATCGTTATCCGTACCGAATCGCCGCAATACCGCTACAAAGCTACGCTGCGGTTAGTATCTATGGGTATCAAATTAAGCGATTATCAGATAGAATATGCCGATTATAAAAGCCATCTAGGAGAATAACTTATGACGCCGAAGAAGAAAATCATTATAATTGCCGCCGCTTTTTCTGCATTTACTGTTTTGATGATTATATTGGCAGTAATTACTTCTCGCCAGTATTTGACAATCTCATTCGATTCATCGAAATATTCTAGCGTTATACTATACAAAGGCACTGACACCAAGACCGAAAATACCATCGCTCCTACCAAAACAGTTATCGAAAAATCCATTCAGTCCGGCAAAGAGTATTTCTTGCCGAAAGGCACTTACTTTTTAGTAGCTAAGAGTAAAGATAATATCGTGTCAATTTTACAACGAGGGATATTGTTAGGCTCGGACAAAAAAAGCGTTTCTCTCGACTACAAATATACTAATTCGTACTTGCAAAAACTGACGAACGAGAACAAAAAAGCTATAGATAGCGCTATCCTAGGCAGCAATAGCAAAATAAGCACCTTTTACACTATCAAAAATGAAGCTGTACTAGAAAAAGGCGACTGGGCGATTGCCGCCTTGGTGTTTAACGGCGCTGGCACCGACTTAAACCGAGACACTCTGAAAGTCGTCCTCGAGAAGAAAGATTCGAAATGGGTAGTTAAATGCAAGCCGATGATCTCGATCAGCAAATACGACTGCTCAGCGCCGCAAAGTACTCTCAATAAAGCTAACACTATCGACATCACTACACAGCGGCCGCTCATGCCGAATTATAATCTGAACAAAAAAAAGGGTACGCCCGACGTTTAGACATGTAGACCAGCTAGCCAGCGCTAGTCATCACGATCTGGTTATCGACAAACTCGCTCATCAGCCGCTTTTGGCGGTGTCGATCAAGCTCGCCGAAAACGTCATCCAATAGGATTAATGGTTTTTTACCAGTTTGTTGCTCGATATAAGCTGCCTCGAGAAATTTCAGCGCCAAAACAATCGTTCGCGCCTCGCCGCGAGAGACAACTTTAGCGGCAGGTTTATCGCCAAATCCAATCGCTATATCGTGCCGATGCGGCCCGGTGCTAGTCGCGCCAACCACCTTATCATAAGTGATTTTTTCTTCATACTCCTTGAGTAGTTTTTGCGCCGACACGCGGCTTTCGTGGGAATATTGCAAACTAACCGTATCGCTAGTGCTGGCGATACTCTGATAGATTGCAGTTATTTTACTATTAAAATCGTCTAAAACCGCTTGGCGCTTACTAATAATTTTAGCGCCATAATCGCTCAGTATCAGATTCCAAGAGAATAATTCGTCGTCGTTAATTAGCGGATCCTTGAGAAGCTTATTACGCTGCAATAGAGCGCGATTATACCGGCTCAGCTCATGTGAATATGACTGGTCGTATTGCTGAATCAACCCGTCCAAAAAATCGCGGCGGCGCTGCGGCGAGCCGTTAACAATCCGCAGCGTATCCGGCTCAAACAACACAATCGGATATTTGAGAGTATAAGGCAAGCGGCCGTGTTTTTTGCCAGCAACCACGAACTGTTTACGCTTGGCGCCTTCTTGATTTTGATAAGTCACCCGATATTGCAGTTCATCGGTAGCTACGTCTATCTGGTACATTTGAGCGCCGTACGAACAAATCGATTCGTCGCTGCCGCGAAAGGACTTGCCGCGCAAAGCAATATATAAGGCCTCGATAAGCGATGTCTTGCCGCAACCGTTCGGGCCAGATATTAGCGTCGTTCCCGGCTCCAAATCAAGCATTTTCAGCGAATGAACGCGAATATTCTGTACCGCCAATCGCAAAATCTTCATATTAACTCTTCAGCGGCATAATTATATGGATATAATCTGAATCTTCACTTGCCGGTGACAAAACGCATGGCGACAACTTGCCGCTAAACCGAAAATCAACACTATCGCCATCGATAACACCAAGCGCGTCGGTGATATAACGCGAATTCAACGTAAGAACACCGCCGCCAGTGACCTCGGCATCAGCCGAGCTAGTGTTTTCGCCAAGTTCGCTAGCAATTGAGTGAATACTAATATTATTCTTTTCGCCATCAACTGTTACCGTCACGCTGCCGCCAGAATTACGCGCGAACAAGCCAGCAATTTTTACAATTCGCGAAAAATCATCCATCTTGACCCGCGCCTGAGTCTCTGAAGTCGCTGGTATTAGCTGCTGATATTTCGGATAGCTGCCTTCGATTAAACGGCTGGTAATCTCGGAGTCATCGACCCGGAAACGGACTTGTTCGTCATCAAATAGTACTTCAACTTGATCGGTGCTATCCGAAATCGTTCGTAACACCTCTTGTAAGCTCGACGTCGGCACGATTGCCGCAATCTCGCTAGTAGTATCGAATAGGCGGCGCTGCGCTAGGCGATAGCCGTCAGTGCCCGCTAGATACAATTTACCGCCGTCAGTGTGCCAATAAACGCCGGTTAGTACTGGACGTGAGGTGTCATTGCTAGTAGTGATAATCGTCTGGCTGACAGCTTGCTTGAAATCAGCTACTGCGATAGTGTAGGTGACAGCTTGATTCTCATCAATTGATGGTAATTCTGGAAATTCACCAGCGTCAACGCCTGACATAATTGATGAATAATTGCCCGACGAAATCGTCATCGACGTTCCTTTGCTAGCTATATCAACCGTACCGCGCGGCAGACTAGCTATAAATTCGCTAATTAGTTTGGCTGGCAAGGTCAACTCGCCCGGTTTAGTAATTTTGGCACCAACATAGCAAGTCGCTGCTATCTCTAAGTTAGTCGCAGCGACCAATAACCGGTTAGCTTCAGTTCGCAGCAACACATTGCCAAGTATTGGTAATCCGGCGCGGCTGCTAGCGATCCGGCCAACGATTGCCAGTGCTCGCGCAAAGTTTTCTTGTGTGACCGATAATTCCATAATTATTACCTATCTTTCTTTTTATAATTAGTGATGTATATAGTAGGTGCTGTGGACAATGGGGAAAAGTAGCTGATTAACAGAGGTAATTGACGAATTTTAGCCTGAGAAAATCTAGCGGAAAAAGAGTGAGTTTCACATAGTAAAACTAGGCAGTTTGTCCACTTTGATGACAACGATAGCCAGAACTCTTGCCAAACAGTGGATAAACGAACACAATTTTTACCCAGAACTTTGAACCAGCTGTACACAAAATTTCCACAGTATTTAAGCATAAAGTTTCTCCCGGATTTCGGCGACTTGTTCGCGGATAGTGAGGTCAAGCTTGATAGCCTTTTCAATTTTGTTGACCGAATGAATAGCCGTGGTGTGATCTTTGCGGCCGAGCTCTTGAGCGATGCGCGGAAAACTCATGTGCAGTTCGCTACGCAGTAAATACATAGCAATTTGCCGCGGCGTAGCAATGTATTTGTCGCGCTTACTGCTGCACATTTCTTTGCTATCGATTTGGAAGTGGCGGGCGGTTTTGTCGATGATTTGCTTGGCGGTTAGATGTTGCGGCCTGGTTGATCGAACGTTGCCGAGCAGTCCTTCGGCGGTGGCGGCATCTGGCGTGGTGCCGCGCATTTCCGAATAAGCCAGCAATTGATTAAGCGCGCCCTCTAGCTCGCGGACATTAGTTTTGATGTTTTGTGCTAAATATTCGACCGTCTCGCGTTCTAAAGTCACGCCGGACATACCGGCTTTGGTTTCGATGATGACGCAGCGAGTCTCGAAATCAGGCATTTGAATGTCAATCGCCATACCCCATTCAAAGCGGCTGCGCAGCCTCTCGGTTAAGGTTGGAATACTGCGCGGCGGCTTGTCGCTGCTGATGATAATTTGCTTATTAGCTTGATGTAGGGCATTAAAAGTATGAAAGAATTCTTCTTGAGTTTTTTCTTTGCCGGCGATGAATTGCATATCATCGACGATCAAGACGTCAACGTTGCGATATTTATCGCTGAAGCCAGCGATTTTGAAACGAATACTGTCGAGAAATTCTTTCATGAAAGTTTCAGAGCTAACATAGGCAACTTTCATTTTGGGATCACGCTTGATGATGGCGTTGCCGACAGCTTGAATCAAGTGAGTTTTGCCTAAGCCGACGCCGCCGTAGATGAAAAGCGGGTTATACTTGGCGCCAGGATTAGCGGCTGCTGCCTGGCAAGCAGTGTAGGCGAGGTCGTTGCACGAACCAACCACGAAATTATCAAAAGTGTAGCGCGGGTTAAGGGTGGTGTTGGCGGTGGGTGTTTTGGCGTTAACTGGCGTGCGGCTAATTAACTCGTTAGCACGATCGCGCAGCGAAGCAGTAGTTTCACGACTGGTAATTTTTTTCTTAGTATTTTTGACTTTGTAATTAACATCTTTGATATTAGGGTTATTTTTCTTGAGGATCTCGCGGATTTGCGTATCGAAACGCTTTTCGAGCTGTGATTTAGCAAAGACATTAACAACGCCTATAGTCGCAGTGCCATTATCGTAAGATAGTAGCTCAGTATCGCGAAACCAGGTTTTGAAGTTCGCATGCGATACCGAAAGCTCGATTTCCCCCAGGACACTTTGCCATAATGAATTATTCATCTAAAACTTATACCCTCACAAGCTGTTAATAACTTATCTCTATGATAGCTGATTCACGAGTTTTCCACAACTATAAGAACGTTACGTTCATTAATAGTTATGTAGGTGACTAAACAGGGGTGAGTTTTTCCACAATTTAGCGCCACCTCTGTTAAATTTGTGGACAAACCAGCCAAAAATGTGGATAATTTATATAGCGATAGTATAATCTCGACAGATTAGCAATCAAATATTGATTATTGAGCGTGAAATTGCTATAATAACTGTCATTATGCCAAAGCGAACTTTTCAACCGCATACTCGACACCGCGTCAAGACGCACGGCTACCGTGCCCGTCGGGCAACCAAAGCTGGCCGGGCTGTACTCAAGCGCCGCCAGGCTAAAGGCCGTGCTCGTATCGCACTCTAACTAGTCGAGGTAACTACAGGTAAATAGCGCTAATTTTCGGCGCTATTTTGCTATAATGGAATTTATTGTATGATTGCGTCAAAATATCGGTTTCACGGGCATGGCAGCTTGAAATTTTTATACAAAAACGGCCAAGCAGCTAGGTCGCGTTATTTCACGGTCAGGTATATTACCAATCCCCGCCGCCAGCAGCCGCGCTTTGCGGTAGTAATTAGTAAAAAAGTTCATAAATCAGCAGTTGGGCGCAATCATATCCGCCGCCAGGTTTATGAACGCTTGCGAGTTGATGTTTTACCTCGCGTTAAAAACGTCGATATCGCAGTGATTGTTACCAACGGCGAAGCGTTAAGTTTGGCGCCTGGCGATCTGAAATCATCGCTTGATGCTATTTTTGCGCAAATCATCGCTTGATTCGGTAGTTGCCAGCCAAAGAGATGATATAATGGTATAGATAAGTACTTGCCGAGAGGAGAATACGAGGCTTTTATGCATGATTTATTCCAATTATTGATTGTCCAGCCGATTTTTAACGCGCTAATGTTATTGTATAGTATCATTCCGTGGCACGATTTCGGGCTGGCGATTATTATCTTTACGATTATTCTGCGTTTTGTGATGTATCCGCTAATCAAAAGCCAGCTCAACCAAACCAAGCTGATGCGCAAGATGCAGCCGGAGTTGGCTAAGATCAAGAAAAACACCAAAGGCGACCGCCAGGCTGAAGCCATGCAGCAAATGGAACTATACAAACGCTATGGTATTAAGCCGATGCGTTCGGTGTTAGTGCTAGTTATCCAGTTGCCGATATTTATTGGACTTTACCAGGTGATTAGGATCATTATCTCTCTCAAAAGCGAAGTGATTAGCCAATACCTTTACGAGCCAATCAAAAATATTGATGTTATTCAGTCGATTATCCAAAATCCAGCTAATTTCAATCATACAATGCTCGGATTTATCGATTTAACCAAGACAACTTTTAGCAACCACGGCATTGACTTTTTCTTGTTGGCTTTGGCGGCCGTATCGGCAATTACTCAGTATATTATCACTAAGCAAACCGCGCCAACTGCTGGCAAAAACCAAAAACGTTTCCGCGATCTGATGAAAGAAGCAGCCGAAGGTAAAGAGGCCGATCCGACCGAGATGAGCGGTATTATGACGCGCGGCATGATGAAGGTTATGCCGGTAATGATGTTCTTGATCATGGTGGGGCTGCCAGGAGCATTGGCGCTTTACTATACGGCGTCTAACTTGGTGGCGGCCGCTCAGCAGCATTTCTTGCTGCGAAAAGATGCTGAAGAAATGCACGAAATTGCTGAAGAGGCTAGCGCTCCCAAAAAATCGAAAAAAGCCAAAACCCGCGAGAAAAAAGCTAAAGAAGCGCACATCACGCGGATTAAGGCGAAGTAGGAAAGGAGAAGTATGGATAAAGAACAGTCAATTGCCTATGCTAAAAAATTTGTCGAGGATATTTTGTCGTTTTTTGGCGAAAATATAGAGGTCGAGACTAGCTATCAGGATGATATTTTATCGATTGACATTGCTAGCAGCGACCTCAATAGTATTTTGATTGGCCGTAATGCCGAGACGCTGCGCAGCTTGCAATACATGGTATCGACAGTGCTGCGCAATAATAATGCGGCGGTTACCCGCGTAATCGTCGATATTGCCGGTTATAAGAAGCAGCGCGAAGAAAAAATTGCCGAAAAGGCTCGCGGTTGGATCGAAGAAGTGCGCCGCACCGGCGATTCGCATGTTGCTCATATTAACGCTGCTGATCGCCGAATTGTCCACCGGATAGCGGCTGAATACAGTGATATTCGCACTTACTCTGAGGGCGAAGGCCGCCAGCGCTATATTATTATTGCGCAAGCGAGTTCTTAGCGGTATAATCATAAGTATAAAGGAAAGGATTGGAGTATGGCTGCTGTACTAATAATCGTAGCGGTGGTGGTTATCCTGCTGGTTGTCGTGATCGGCGCGGTAATCGGCATGTATAATAGCTTGGTCAAGCTAAATATCAAAACTGACGAGTCGTGGAGCGGCATTTCGGTGCAGTTGAAGCGCCGCGCCGACTTGATCCCGAACCTCGTTGAAACTGTTAAAGGTTACGCGGCGCACGAGAGCGGCGTTTTCGAAAAAGTCACCGAGGCGCGCTCGGCTATCATGTCGGCAACACACCCGGCTGAAGCAGCCAAGGCCGACGGTGAATTAACTATGGCGCTCAAAAGCTTATTCGCGGTATCCGAAAATTATCCGGAGCTGAAAGCTTCTAGCAACTTCATGGAGCTGCAAGCGCAAATTACCGACACCGAGGATAAAATTGCTGCCTCGCGCCGCTTTTACAATGCTAACGTCACTCAGTTCAACACTAAGCGCAAAGTCTTCCCGACTAATATTTTCGCTGGAATGCTAGGATTTAACGCTGATAAAGAGTTCTTCGACGTTAGCGAAAGCGAACGGGCAGCAATTGAAAAGCCAGTTGAAGTCAAATTTTAATTCTAAAATAATAATAAATTAAAAGTAAGGAGCTCGATGGAACATTTATTTTTGACAAATATCGAGCTCTTTGCTCGTGCTGGCGGCGGTGGATCTGGCGGCTCGGGTGGTGGTTCTGGCGGCGGAGGAGGCGGCGGTTTGCTGGCCGGTATAGCGATGATTGGCTTCGTACCGGCTTATTGTATCGGTTCGGCGCTGCGCAAGCACATAGGCCAAGAGGGTACGCGGTTTGTGGCTGCGAACATGATTGGTTTTGTCTTGATAGTAATAACCTTCGTGTTGATTGCTAGAGGTTGGGTAGGTGTAACTATCGCTCTAGGAGCGCTCGTCGGTATGATTACTGGACTTTACGAGGCGTTTAATAAGATTAAGCAAAGCAAGTTTTTGCGCGATAAACTTATGCAAGCTAGCGCTGCCGATCCGGTATGGAACGAACAACAGATAATCGATCACGCCAAGCAAGTATTCTTGCGCTACCAAAACGATTGGGCAAAGCAAGATAGCGAAGCGATTAAAGCCTATACCACCGAAAATTATGCTTATCATGCTGGTTTGATGATTTATACACTGCAGCTAATGAATCGGACAAACCAAATGTCGGATATCGTAGTGAACGACGCCGAGGTGGTTGATATGCTAGATTCGCCTGATGATAGCCAAGATACAGTAACGATTGGTTTTTCGGCGAGCGCTAAAGATTCGCTGGTCGATAACGCTACCAATCAGACATTATTTACCGACAATAGTATGTTCACTGAATATTGGCGATTCCGCCGCCATGGCAAAGATTGGTTACTAGACGGCGTCGATCAGGCGACAGCTAACCCGGCGATGTATAATCCGCAAATCGACCAATTTGCCCGCCAGAATAATTATTGTTATAGCGCCGATATGGGCTGGCTGTTTATACCAAAGCACGGGCAACTATTTAACGGCGCTCAGTTTGGTACGTCAGATATTAATAACCATGTGGTCGGCTTGTATAAAGAATCATTGCTTGTGCAATTGTATACTTACCAGCGTGCCACTGATAGCTCATCAGTAGTTATCGCTCAAATTAATGTACCGAAAGATTACGGCCAAATTATTGTTCGCCGCAAGAAAATGATGCGTTTCGGCGGTGTTCGCGGTCTGGAAAAAGTCGAAATGGAGTGGGGTAAGTTCAATGAGTTATACGAGGTGTATGCTTCTAATACCGACCAAGCAGCTAGCTTTGAGCTGCTCAACCCGACGTACATGGAGCAATTGGCAGCGCTTGGTTTCGAAGTCTCAATTGAGGTTGTTGATAATGTGATTTATCTGCATACTGCCGAGCAGGGTGCCGATATTGCTGTATATCAGACTATGTACGATTTAGCGCAAAAAGCCTTCAAAGAAATGAGACTCTAGCTGTTAATAGCATTTTCGTAAATTTGCAAAGTTTGCTCGGCCATCCGCCGCCAAGAATACTTAGCCACTTGTTGCTTGCCTTTTTTAGACAAAGTATTGCGCAGTGATTTATCGGTAATAACGGTATCAATCTTGCTGGCAATGTCATCAATATCAAGCGGATCAAAGTATATTGCCGCATCGCCGAGAATTTCTGGCATGCAAGAAGCGTTGCTTGAAACAACTGGCGTACCGTAGGCCATTGCCTCTAATGGTGGCAGGCCGAAGCCTTCGAGCAGCGACGGGAAGACATATGCTAGCGACCGAGTAAAAATCCAGTCGCGCTCAGCATCGGGTATAAAGCCGGTGAAGTGAATATTTTTGTACTTTTTTGACTCGAAATAGTCTTTGTTGCGCTGAGTGGCAGCATTAATCCGGCCAACTAGCACTAATCCGAGGTCGGGGTACTTTTGTAGTAGTTTTTGGTGGGCGTCGCCCAAACGGCGGATATTTTTGTAATCAGGCTGCTGGCCGACATAAGCAATAAAACGCGTAAACGGTGTTTTGTACGGCTGTAGGCCGCCCCGATGAATCTCGGCAGCTTCATAAATCGTTGTAATTTTATCATCAGCTATCCCGCAGAATGCTTGATATTCGCGTTTGGTAGTGTTTGACACGGTGATGATATGCTGGCTAGTTTTGGCAATTTTCTTGAAAACCCAGCGGCCAACCAGTTGTTTAGCGTGAAAAACTAGCCAATTCTTGTCGGAATTATAAGTATTAAGCAGTGTCATGTCATGAACGGTAGTGACGTGCTTGCCGCGGTATCGGATTGGCTGCTGCGGCATGCAAAAATGCACCAAATCTGGACTGAGGTCATCGAGAAAAGTTTTGAAACCAAGTTGTTCAGCTAATGAATAGTTTTTGAAATCGATAGTTAGGACGTTAAAATTCGGGTTAGTTGGTTGCCAATAGTCTTTATCTTTGGTTGGCACGAGTATACTGTAGGTATTGTGGTGGTCGATTTTTTGCAAATATTCTAGCAACTTAACCACGTAAGTACCAGTCCCAGAGTTGATAACGCGGGCATCAATAGCGATATGACTCATGACAATTCCTTTCTGAAAACAATTCGCTCGTATAGGCAATAATTCCAAATCAAAGAGACGGCCGTGGCAAATAATTTAGCGGCGAACAAGGAAATTTGTTCATTAGTTATGAAGCTTTTGATTAGCAGTGTAATTAGCCAGATGGTACCGTTTTGCAGCACCCACAAGCCGAATAGTGTGACAATCACAAAAGAAACCATCTCATATTTGATATTTTTGCTAGTGGATTTGAAGGTGTACTTTTTGTTAGCGAAAAAGCTAAAAACAAAGGCAGTACCGGTCGAGACAGTATTGGCGGCTAGTTTCGGTAGTCCTAGAAAGGTCAGTGAAAATAATAGCCCAAAATCAATTATCGTATTTATTGTGCCGACGATAGCGAAACGACCAATTTGCGCCTTATTTTTCACGCTTAGCCTCGTGATATTCCTCGACAAAGTAGCCAGGCCGGTTCTTGGACTCGCTAAAAATTCGAGCAACGTACTCGCCGATAATACCTAGGCTAATCAGCTGGATGCCGCCTAGAAACAAAATTACTGCCATTAGCGATGAATAGCCAGCGCCAGTAGGTACGCCGAATAGAGGTCGAATTAGCAGATAAAGAATATACAAAAATGCACCGCATGATATAATCATTCCCAAAATCGACGAAATTCGTAGAGGCGCAGTGGTAAAGCTAGTGACGCCGTCAATAGCGAGATTAATCAGTTTGCTATAGTTCCATTTGGTATCGCCGGCAGCGCGCGGGTCGCGATCGTAAAGTAATTCCTTTTTATTGAAGCCGATCCAGCTGAAAAGAGCCTTGGTGTTGCGCTGCGATTCGCGCAGCAGTTTGAGAGCTTCAATACAGCGCCGATCAAGCAAGCGAAAATCGCCAGTATCGCGCTGAATTGAAATACGCGTCGACTTTTGCAAAATACGGTAGTACCACTCGCTAGTTTTTTTCTTGAGCCAAGTCTCACCCTGGCGGCTGCGGCGCCGTGCGTAAACATCATCGTATCCTTGCTCCCAGAGCTCAATCATTTGCGGGATTAGCTCGGGCGGGTCTTGTAAATCAGCGTCGATAATTACTACTGCATCGCCTTTGGCGTAATCAAAGCCAGCTAGCATGCCAGCTTCCTTGCCAAAATTGCGCGATAGATTAACATAGGCAATTGAAGAATTCTTTTTGGCTTCTCTTTGAATCATAGTCAAGGTATCATCGCTACTACCATCGTTGATAAATAGCAGTTCTAGGCGGTATTTTTTGATCGTTTTTTGCAAATCTTTTAGACGTGCGAATAACTGCGGCAACACCGCTTCTTCGTTGTAGGCTGGGATTAGAACGGTAATTGTCTTCATAGGCTAATTATATCACTTTATTTTTTGAACAAGCTCGCTAATTGAGTTAGCGGTGATGGCGCCAGACTGCTGTAGATAAGCCGTCTTGGCGGTCGCCGACTCAAGCGCGTTAGTACCGAGAATGGCGCCAGCGTGCCCCATTTGGACGTCGCTAGGGGCGCTATGCCCGGCAATATAAGCGTAAACCGGTTTGCTGATAGATTGCTTAATATAATCAGCTGCCGCAATTTCGCTAATGCCGCCGATTTCGCCGATCATTACTATACGTTTAACGCTAGGGTCGTTTTGAAATAACTGTAAACAATCGACAAAACTGCTGCCGCT
>JABCOL020000004.1 GCA_013333625.2 Candidatus Saccharimonadota bacterium
ATAACGCCGGTCAAAAATTTCTGGGTTGCGTTCCATATAACTATCGATTACCTGCCAAATTACAGGGCTGCCTTTATAAGCTTTCAAAAAAGCAACGACCGCATTGCCAAATTCGTCATATATTTCTCCAGATTTCTGGCGTTCTATTTCGGCATTAGCCGCTTCTTGCTCACGCGTTAGTTTATACGCTCTGTTCGCAAGACTTCCTAGTTCCCCCGTAAGGTCAGCGTTATTCAGCCCCTCTTGTGTCGTTGCTAGCTCGTTAAGTTTATTTCGTACATGGCCGAAATTATCAACTCTTTCAACAGAAGCTCCATCTCTTATTAACATAGTACACTCCGGCGCCTCTTTGGATGCTTTTTAGACACTGGTCTTCCGGTCGTTGTCATAAATCCCTCCTCAATTATTTATCAATCATACTATAAAATTGGTATGTCTCAAACCATAACCAATTCATGCCAATTATGCTATAATTTTACCGAGATGCAAAAGCAAAAAATACGCAGACGAAACAGACAACCAAGCCCGCTCGTAGCGCAGCACTACGCGGCTGACGGCAAGCAGTCGCGCCTGCAACGACTGCGCGATTTTATTAATCGTCATCGTATTGCAACAATGTGCATTTGCGGCGCAATCCTGATCGCTATCGGCGGGGCGGTGGCCTTCGTGTTGACATATCGCGCGCCAGTAGCTAGCAACAACTACACTACACCAGTTCAGAAAAAACCAGTAGAAAAATACTATTCCCATCTCAATGGCATTGAAGTTGCCTCTAAAGCTGATTTATCCAAACCAGTCACTGCTATCATGATTGAAAACTCGCCTGATGCCCGGCCGCATTCTGGACTCAAGCAAGCCGAGGTCGTCTACGAAGCCATCGCCGAAGGAGGCATCACACGCTTTCTGACGCTATTTCAGCAGCACAAGCCGCAGCTCATCGGCCCAGTCCGCAGCCTGCGTATGTACTACGTCGATTGGCTAGCGCCATATCAGGCTAGCGTCGCCCATGTCGGCGGCAGCCACGCTTCACTGCAAGAGATTCGTGGCGGTAAGTATCACGACATCGATCAGTTCTTCAACGGCGGTTCGTACTGGCGCGCTAATGATCGGCGGCCGCCGCATAATGTCTATACCAGCTTCGAGAAGTTAGACGCACTCAACGCTGGCAAAGGCTATAAATCATCGCAATTCACCAGTTTCGCTCGCGCTGACGGCAAGGCCAGCGACAAACCAAACGCCGTCAGTATCGACATCAATTTCTCTAGCAGTTGGTACAACACCCATTACGACTATGACAAGGCTAGCAACACCTATCTACGCAGTATCGGCGGGCAGGCCAGTAACGACCGTGAAGAAGGTAGGCTAGCGCCGAGCGTCGTCATCGCGCTGCATGTCAACGAGACTACCGTCATGGAAGACGGCTGGCGGCAAAGTATCGTTACTAATGGTACCGGTACTGCAACAGTGTTTCAGAACGGCACGGCCGCTGAATGTACTTGGCGCAAGAATGACCGCTTTAGCCCGCTCGAGCTCATCGACGCTGCCGGCAAACCAGTCGCACTAAATCGCGGACAAACCTGGATCGCTGCCGTACCAAACAGCGGCGGAGGAGGTGTTTCGTGGCAGTAAGCGACGCCAAGCCAGTAGTCAAACGTACACCAGAAATGCGTGATTTTTGGCGCATTCATCGCAACAAAGTTGCAACAATATCTGTTCTCGTTCAATTATTGGTCGCTTTATCGGTTATTGCAATAATGATCATCCTGCAAGTTCGTTTGGATGTCTTTCTTATTGCAACAATTGTCATTTCGCTGTTAATTATTTCTACTGCAACAAATTTCGCAGTGTTGTCTTTTGCAATGATTCCGCTGCGCGACCTCTCGACCGCACTAGTTAATGCCGCTGGACAAAAAATAGACCAAAAGTTGCCAAACCCCAGCAATAAAGAGTACAAAGCTACCGGCTTTAGCGATATGCTGCTGTCTATCTACAAAGAACATACCGAAACCAGCCCAGACAAAACTAGCGCAACTGACAATCTAGCCAGCGCCCTCAATCTGACAAGCACTGGCATAATTATCCTTGACAAGAACAATGGCGTAATTTTCGCTAACCGCGCCGCGCCAATCTCGCTCGACGCCAAAGGCGCTTATCATTTTGACTTGCTATTTGACGACGGCACCGACCTGATTGAATGGCTCAATCAACACCGTACCGACAATGTTCGCGCCCGCAAAATTTGGCTGCGAGTTCCCAACAAGGTCATCGGGCAAGAAGACCGCCGTATTTTCAATATCACAGTTGATTTTGAGCAAGGCAACGCCGCGGATGCTATCATTACCGCCTACGACGAGACTGAAATCTACCAGCCAGAGGACGACGACCTTGACTTCATCTCGTTCGCAGCTCATGAGTTGCGCGGTCCAATCACTGTTATCCGCGGCTACCTCGACGTGCTAGCGCTCGAACTCGATAGTAAACTCGAGCCCGATCAAAAAGAATTATTTCAGCGGTTAATCGTTAGCGGCAATCGCTTATCTGGTTACATCAACAATATCCTCAATACTAGCCGCTACGACCGCCGCCACCTCAAACTCCAACTACACGAAGATTCGTTGGCAACAATCTACGAGACTATCCGCGACGATATGGAACTGCGTGCCCGCTCGCAGCATCGTTCACTATCCGTTGACATTCCGAGCGATTTGCCGACCGTCGCCGCCGACCGCTCTAGTGTTTCCGAAGTGTTATCTAACCTTATTGATAATGCTATCAAATACTCCGACGAGGGCGGCGCTGTGCGTGTCACTGCTCGAGCCAAAGACAAGCACGTTGAAGTTTCGGTCGCCGACAATGGTATCGGTATTCCAGCTAGCGTCATCAACAACCTCTTTCACAAGTTCTACCGCAGCCACCGCAGCCGCGAGACAGTCGCTGGCACAGGCATCGGCTTATATCTCAGCAAAGCTATCATCGAAAGCCACGGCGGTACTATCGGCGTATCAAGCACCGAAGGGCAGGGAGCAACTTTTACCTTCACTCTACCAATCTACGCCGCCGTTTCTGACAAACTGCATAACGCCGACAATTCCAACACCGAAATCATCTCAGCAGGCAACAGCTGGATTAAAAATCATACTAAATACACAGGATAATCAGGAGAGTATTATGGCAATTTCCACAATTTTAGTCATCGAAGACGATCGTTTCATCGGCGAGATGTATGTTCGCAGCCTCAAAATGGCTGGCTATAACGTCGAGTGGGCGGTGGACGGCCACGATGGTTTGGTTATGGCCACCAATCAGCATTACGATTTAATTTTGCTCGACATCATGCTGCCAGAGATGCGCGGCACCGAAATCATGACCGCTATCCGCAAATTCGAAGAAAACAGCACCGAGAAGTCGCGTATCGTCGTCATGACAAATTTCGATCAAGACGAGAAAAGCCGCACCGCTTTAGAAAACGATGCCGACGCCTACCTGATTAAGGCTGAAATCACGCCGCGCCGCCTAATCGAAATCATTCAGCAACTCGGCAGCTAGACAACACCCAGCTCTGCTGCTATAATATCAACAGTTCGGCTCTATCGTCTAGCGGTTAGGACACCGGGTTCTCATCCCGGCAACCCGGGTTCGATTCCCGGTAGAGTCACCAATTAGATTCTTAAAATTGGCGGAATTTCCGTCTTTTTTGTTTATTAAGAAGAATTTGTATAGTCTACTATGTATATCTATAATAAAGGTAATGTTTTTAATTTATTAAATGGAGAAGATTATGAGCTTTATCAGCAGACTGATTGACAAAGATAAAGTTAAGGAATTAACCGATAAGTATAAACTAATTAGACCAGGATTTGACGACAGCCATTCCCTTGATAGCCATATGATTGCAATGGCATACAGCAAAGAAGATGGCGCAATATGCGTCTCAGTGCAGTCTCAGCAAGGAGTATCTCTTAACGGCCAGCTACCAGCAGGAGGAATTCCTCGAATAAATGTGCTCATATGGAAAGGGTTTAACATACGTATAGATTTGTATGAAAGTCTTATGGGTCTCAATGTGGAAGAGTTTAACAATGGACATGGACAAATCGAGAAATTCATGCTAATAGCAAAGTATATTGTAGCTCCGATTGAACTGAAGAGTGAAAAGGAAAAAATTGCACAACTAGCTGAAGAAGGCTCTCTTGCTCTTCATCAAGTCACGCTTCTGCCCAGAGATAGCCAGAAGAAGAGTATTTTTAGAGGAGTTGATATAACTTTTATGGATAAGGATGAGGTATGGAAAGTGTAGAGGGGATTATTAGTTGGTCTACTAGGAAAAGAGACTCTACCAGCTATTTGCAAGTCAAATCTACCGCCAGCAAATAAGAATTTGAAATTTTTATATTTCAAGGAACTAAGACAGAGTTCGTCAATAAAGATATATGGAAACGGAGAAAGGTAAAGTATAATTAATTTTGTTTAACAGTAAAGAAATATAGACCAATTTATTACTATGATCTACCAACACAAAGGAAAAACGACATGAGACGGAAACACATCTCAAACTTTCAATACGATAGACACGAAATAGAAAGAGCTTTGTTTTTTCTGTCAAGTGCCTTGCAAGAATCAGGACACAATATTAAGCCAGTGTTCCTACATTCAATTCAAGTTGCCGAGATGCTTTGGGAAAGAGATTTTCCGCAAGATATCGTCATTGCCGCAATTCTTCACGACGTAGTTGAGGATACAGATGTAACGATAGAAGAAATAAAACGTAAATTCGGCCAGCAAGTCGCGCAGTATGTCGATGTGTTAACAATTTCAAACGTCCAAGATTTCAAGCAGTCCTTCATACATACGACTAAGCTTGGTAATGATGTATTGTCGATTCGCGCGGCAGATCTTATTCAAAACAGTTATTACTATCATCTAGCGCCAGTTGGTGCGCAAAAACAACTTCGAGATAAATACGAGTTCTTTATGAAATTATCCAACAGAGTACTGAACGAGTCTTTATCAAACGAGCTACGAAAAGCTTACGAAAAAAATGTTAAAATACTCCAGCGCCACAGTCAACGTATCAAAATACAAACGTCTAACCAAGAAACTTCACCTTGATCAGCGCGCCGCTGTTGGTGTCGTGTGGGTTGAGCAGAGAAATAGCACAACTACAATCCACCCGGTGGTCTGGGTGAAAAGTGTTAACACATTTTTCTATGAATCATCTTGTGGTTCCGGCACAATCGCTGCAAGTGCTATCACTGGCTCATCAAACATTATTCAGCCAACAGGCCAGACTATCCAGGCCGGAATCAGCCAAGATTCCATATCTCTCGATAGCGACATGGAAATTATACGTTAGTGTAGTCTATTACACCATAAATTGCCGCTTCCTTGCCGTAAAATGCCGCCCATTCGCGGTCGCCGTACGAAAAGTGCCACCACTCACCATAAAAAGGTGCGAATCCTTGCGCCGCCATAGCATCATGCAATATTTTTCTATATGAAGCTTGGTCTGGGTTTACCTTCGCAAATGTTTTAATTATGTCCGGATTAGGGTAGTCGGATATCTCGTTACCTATGTCGATAGGATTGTTGCTGTTATCAACAAGGGTTAAGTCAACTGCTGCTCCCATTGGGTGTCCGGCTACATCAGGCACGGCAATAAAATCATGAACTAGACGAATTAATTTGTATTCTGACAGCTCGGGATTATCTCGTCGCAAGGCCGCTTTGCGTTCGCGAAAGTACTTTTCTTGTACCTTTGGGTGGAGAAAACCATAAACAACGCGTAGTCGCAAATTACTATCTGCCTTCAGCTGCTTATTAACTGCAGCGAGTTTTCTAGCTACTGTATCGCGCACCAAAATAGACTCACCAGTATAAACCTGCATATCCGATTGCTCGTGCTCAGCTATAATCGACGAATCATATTTACGCACGTTAACTAATGGCTCCTGACTGTTGCCGGGCTTAGCGCTTGCCATTTCGTCATAGGTTAAAATATGCCGATTAATATAATTAGGATTTTCTTGAATTTGTTTTATTGTATTCATTTGAAATACCTCAACTCTCAATTTTCTCCATCTTATAACAAACAATACCGCTATATTCGTTAGACAGAAACGGATAGAACGATTCGCCGCTTCTTTCTGCTAGCACAAAATCTCTAAGAGCTGGGTCGTGTTCACCGTACAATTTACCATAGACCTTGTAGAATTCAACATTTTCATCGCTTCGGACGCCCCGACCGCTCTGATTCGCCTCTATAAATCGACGTACCGCAACGTATGTTAAATCAAACGCCCTTTTAGTATCTTTCGGTCCGCATTCAAATTCTATAGCCGGCACAGGCATATGTTGAGCTAATGGTCCGGCAATTTTTGACTTTTCCGAATACCACACAACATTACGGCTCAATCCCGCCGATTTTGCTAATCTAATATTTTCTTCTGTAGGGTAAGGTATGATCGCGACAATACCGCTATCTGTTTTTGTCCCATGAAGATCAATCACGACATCAAACTTCTTGCCGTATTCAATTAGTTCTGCTGCGCGGCGCACTTCATATATAGGACTATTGCTATCACCCGGAGCACTACGATTGAGGTCTTGCTCTGTGAAACGCACATTGGCTGCAAAGGCTTTTTCGTTTCCTATAATCCAATCATATCCGTATTCTTCCTTAGGCAATTCCTTTTCAAGCTGCCGCATTACCTTGACACCGTCTTGCTCATTGCCGTGGGCAGCAGCGATAAATAAAACCTTACGCATACCGCCTCCTGTATTCAGCAGCTGCCGCAAAGGCTTTTTTGACTGCTTCTTCTGGCGACGCTGCACCGATTGTCGCTATTCGGTTGCGGGTATCAAGATACTTATCAGCTAGTTTATCAGCCCAGCCTCCGTAACCCGTTAGTGCCACCATCGGGATATCGGCCTGATAGGCGACAGCTAATTCGGTGAGTGTACCTGAGCCGCCGCTTATCGCGATCACCGCGTCGCAACCGGTCACCAGCACAGTTTCTCGGCCGCCGCCGCGTTCCAGTCCGCAGGGAATGATAATGTCAGCATCCTTCTCCCAGACGTCTTTTCTTTTACCGTACGTGATGCCGACTGTTAACCCGCTGGCATCTTTTGCACCGCGGCACGCCGCCGTTGACAGAGAATCGCTGTCTTTTTCGGCTCCGAAAAATAGAATTCCACCTTTCTCGGCTATTAATCTGCCGACCTCATACGCCGCTGCTTCGACCTCTTTACTATACTTTAGATCGGCCGCCGAACCCATTACACCGATTTGAAATTTTCTTGCCATATTCAGATAAAAACCTCCTCAGGCACAATAAATTATTATTTACCCAAGGAACGAGAGATCAAAAAAGAGACCTCCCGCGGTCCCATCCTTGTTCTATAGTTCATTGCTGAATTATAGCGCTCAGTACCGGCTCTACGATGGATCGCGATTTCGGTTGTGTGACTTTACGGCTTCACTCCCGTGGTGTATTTGACACCCAGCTCGTTCCGGCGTGACTGGAACTCGGACGCTTTATATTACATTATGAGTAGTAACAGGGTGGTGACGGATAGTCAAGAGGCAACCCTGTCGCGTTTGACTCTAAAATATCTTATATTTTATACTTATAAAAGCAAAAGCTTTACCAGAATAATATGCAAGAAAACACTCCTAACAACCGTAACGATTCTCTAGATGAGCAGCACCAAGCAATTATCCAAGCTAATCATCTAGTCAAGCGATACAAAACTGGCAGTCAAACAATTCTCGCGGTCAACGATGTTTCGTTGGCGATTAACCGCGGCGAGTTTGTGGCGATCACTGGTGCCAGCGGCAGTGGTAAGAGCACACTGTTGCAGCTTCTCGGCGGACTTGATAAGCCGACTAGCGGTGACATTATTATCGACAACGTCAAGATTAATAAAATCAGCGATAGCGAACTATCAAGATTCCGCAATCAAACTATTGGTTTCGTGTTTCAATCGTTTTACTTGCAACCATTTTTAACTCTGCAACGCAATATCGAAATAGCTGCCATGCCTAGCCGGATGAAACGCAATCAGCGCAAGACTCGTGCCGAGAAGTTGGCGCAGCAAGTTGGCTTGGGCGACCGTCTCAGACATTTTCCGCGCGAACTGTCTGGCGGACAAATCCAGCGTGCTGCCATTGCTAGAGCACTACTTAACAATCCCGATATCATACTTGCTGACGAACCAACCGGCAATCTCGACTCGCAAAATAGCCGCAATATCGTTGCATTGTTTCGGCAAATTTGCGATACTCAAAACACAACTGTCGTTATCGCCACTCACGATCAAGAAATTGCCGCCAGTGTCGACCGTGTCATCGCTGTTGCAGACGGGAGGATCATATGATCAAGCTAACTGATGTCGCAATTTTATCGCTCACCAAGCTTCGCGCCCGTCTGGTTAGAACCGCAATCACAATCATCTTGGCTAGCTTGTTATTTGGTATTTTAGTTACCGTGTCACTGGTCTCGACCGGTATATTTCATAGTATTAATGATTTCCGCAAAGACGGCTTGACCAGCCGCTATATTGTCAGCGTATCTAACGCGCCAAACGACAACCCGCTAGCCCTGCAAAATACCATGCGAGACCCAGCTTTAGTTACAGAGGCGAAAAAACGGTACGAAAAGTTAGTGCAAGCCAAAACCGCTGAAGCTAAGAAATTAAACATTTCGTATTCACAAATCAACGACCAGCCGCCGTACAAGCAGACAGAGAACGGCAGCGAATCCTTAGCACTCAACGATCCAAACGGCATAACTCGTGAACTACTGAAAGAAAAGTTTAGCACAACGCCAGCCTTCGACGATAAAAATCTAAGCGAAATTGCCAAAAAATATCACGCCGCCAAGCTATTTAGCGAGCAGCAATTTGCTATCGCCAAAGGTTCTTCCTTAGCGCCTCTAGCAGACGGCAAAGAAGTTTTTCGCGAAACATCAAACGAGACAAGCGCCAACGCAAACAACCCGCAGCCGCCAGTCAATAGCTCAAGCCTTACCATCACCCCGCCAGAAATATCTAATCCGTTCTTGCTAGCCAACGACGGCGGCTGGCAACCTGACGGCAAGAGCTTGCCGATAATTTTGCCGCAAAACACCATTGAACGCTTGCTTGCTATGGATAAATTGCCAGACAGCGCTAGCGCCAGACAAAAACTCGACCGCTTAAAAACCGTCCGCGAAAGAGCCAGCGGATTAACCTTCCAAATGTGCTACCGCAACGATGTATCACAAACACAAATCCAACAAGCACTCCAGCAGCAACGAGAAATTTCCGCCAACAAAAACAAAAAAGACTACCAAAAACCGTCGTTAATTTACGCGCTGCCAGATTCTGCAAAGTGCGAAAATGCGCGCATCGCTAGCGATACGCGAACCGCAGAAGAGAAAAAGCAAGATGCCAATCAAAAGCTTTTCGATAGCAAATTTGGCAAAAATACTGAACCATCAAGCCGCTTTATATCCTTCAAAATCGTTGGCGTCTCACCAACAACCGAAGACAATTTAAACCCTGAACAGATACAAAATAGCCAGCAAGCCCGCAATGCTAGCGATATCATCAATAACCTGCTGAAAACCGACGGCATCGGGCAGGCAATTCCGCGTTCGCTTTACAACAAACTACCCAACAAAGCCGATTACGCCGACGTCTTTACCTATACGCCGTTATACTTATTCGGCAACGAAGATAATATCAAGCGCTATGTCGAATTTACCAGCGCCAAAGACGCGCAAAAATTCATCGACGAGCAAAGTTGTACCGTGCAATACGACAACACCTGCCAACCCAAAGGACGGCAATATCAAGCGACGCTGGCCTTTAGTAACAGCGCCGCAATCGATGACATGCAAAGACTAGTCAACAGCTGGCTAAGTTACGGCATGATTGGCGTGATGATACTAGCAGCTATCATCATGTGGACTACTATCGGACGAACTATCGTCGACGGCAGACACAAAACAGCCGTCTTTCGTGCTATTGGTTTCAAGCGTATTGACATAACTGCAATTTATATTCTGTATACAATAATTTTATCTACATTCATCGCGATTTGTGCCGCTGTTATCGGCTTTGCGTGTGCTCATATTTTAGATAACCAGTTTTCGCTAGACTTAACCGCTCAAGCGCAGTATAGCTTTGGCGGGCTTGATCTAGCTAAGCGAATCAACTTGGTAGGGTATGACTGGAATCAACTACTTGCTATAATAACGGCATGTCTTGTTACGGGTTTACTCAGCGTCGTCTTGCCGCTAATCCGCAATGTTAGACGCAGCCCGATTCAGGATATGAGAGAGGAATAGCCACTAAGATTAACTAAACATGGATAACTTAACAAAATCACAGATTCTTCTCGTCGAAGACGAGCCAACGGTGCGCACTGGCACTGAGCAGTTCCTCCGCCAGCGCGGCTTTATGGTGGTGACGGCGACCAGCGGCGAGGAGGCGCTAAAGAAATTTACTGAGGCGGATGTGATTATCCTCGACATTATGTTGCCGGGGGTAAGTGGTATTGAGACACTACACCAAATTCGCCAAGCGAGCGATGTGCCGGTACTCATGCTGACGGCGCTGCATGATGAGCCGACGCAAGTTGTGAGTTTTGACGAGCTGGCGGATGATTATATGAGTAAGCCGTTTTCGCTGGTGATTTTGGAGAAGCGAATTAGAGCCTTACTTCGCCGCCAACAGTCTGTCAAAAAAACCTTGTGGCAGCGCGGTCTAGCCTCGGTGGATTTCGCGGCTTATCAGGGTTTTTATGATGACACTGACGCACACCTCAAGCCTAAGGAAGTGCAGCTGCTCAAGCTGCTGGTGGACAATCCAAACATGGTCTGGAGCCGGCAGGCTATCATTGACAAGTTGTGGCGCGATGATGAGGTGCCATTCGACCGAGTGATTGATGTCTATATCAAAAACCTACGCAAGAAATTACACCTCGACTGCATCATCACAGTGAAGGGAGTGGGCTATCGCTATGAAGCGGCTTAAGTTATTTCCCAAAACATTTTTGGTGTCAATCGGCCTATTCGCGGCGTTGATCATCCTGGTGCATGCGCTGGTCTACACCTTGATGCCGCAATTTTATTTGCAGCAGAAAGAGCGCGAGGCGGCAGATAATCTCACGGCGCTGACGACCAAGCTACGTGGTAAATCTATCGAGGAGATGAGTCGGGTCAGCCAAGAGTTTGCCAGTATGAAAAACGTCAATATCACGCTGACGATTGACGGGCGCGACCAGTATTTTCAAGGTTTTCAATCCATCAACATTGTGACGGATAGCGGTAAATCGGTCGACACCAGCGTGGTGAAAATCGCTGACGGACAAACGATCGATCCGCGCTCGGTGATTTTGCGGCAGGGTAGTGTGGCAGATAATCGCGGACAAACGGCCAGAATTAAGCTGCTGGCCGACGTGGCACCCGTTACTCAGGCCAAGCGCGCTACCTTGCACGTATTGCCATATACCATGTTTGGCTCGCTATTGGTGGCACTGCTGTTTTCCTACGTCTACAGTCGTTTTGTGACGCGGCCGATTCGTCAGATGGCAGCGGTGACCACGACCATGCAACGGCTGGAAAAGGACGCGCACTATCCAGTAAATAGCAGTGATGAAATCGGTGTGCTGGGGCGAAATATTAATGAACTCTATCAAAATCTGTGGCAAACGATTCGCTCGCTAGAGCATGAAAATAAGCGGATCACTCAGCTGGAGAAAGAGAAAATCGCCTTCCTCCGCGCGGCCTCGCATGAGCTAAAAACACCGCTGGCGGCGCTACGGATCATGCTTGAGAATATGCAACTCAACATTGGCGAATATAAAAATCGCGATCAGTACCTGGCGGAATCGGTGGCGCAGGTTGACCGCTTGGCAGCGATGGTGAATGATGTCTTGCGCTCTAGCAGTGTCGCCGAGCAGGCTTTGCGTCAAGAAAAAAGGCTGAGAATTGATAAGATGGTCGCTGAGGTAGTTGACGATTATGTGTTGCTAGCGAAAACTCGCAACATGACTTTCGCGGTTAATACAGAGCCGACGACCATTCGTGCCAACCGCGACATGATGCGCCACGTCATCTCGAACCTGGTGTCAAACGCGGCACGCCACGGCGACGCCGGGAGCGTGATAACGATTACTTGTGACGAGCATGAACTGGCCATCGAAAACGCCTGCAAGCCACTCACTAAACAACAGCTCCAGCACGTCTTCGACCCGTTTTATCGCAGTTCTGACGGCACGAAGCAACATACCGATAACAGTGGCATCGGTCTCTACACCGTGAAAATGCTGCTCGACGCCAAGAGCCTAGACTACGACTTCACGCCGCACGGGCAGGGTATGCGGTTTGTAGTGAGGTTATAATTTTACTTGTTTATCGTAACTTATAATCTCCACACCCTGCCGCGTCAAAAACCCTCGCGCTTCCTCGTCTAGCCTACAATTCACGAAACGTGATCGTGCCGCTAATTCGCCGTTGCCATAAACAAATTGTGTTTCCTCGTCGTATTTCATGCCGCGAAAGTCGCAGCCCTCTGCTTCAATAATAGCTTTGACGCCGCAAAAATCCACATTCCGAACCGACGAATTGATGAAATAAATCGGCTGCCCGTAAATATGCTTTGCGCCGTCCAGGTTACAGTTCTCAAACATAAAAAATCCCATGACAAATTGCCCAAAGTCAACACCAGAAAAATCCTCATCTACAAACCGAACAATCTCGCCCTCTTGGATGGCGGGGTAGCGCTCGCGCTGGTAAGCTGGCAAATCATTAGCGCGAATAGCGGCGGTGATTCGACGAGTAATAGGGTTCATAAATAAAGAATAAATTAGTTTACCATGCTGCGCAACGGCCTAGTAATGCCAGCCTTCGACGGCCTATATTCAGTCGAGCCCTTTGCTCAGCCCAATCATCTCATCCAACTTACCAGATTTTCCTATCTCGGCCAAACTCATCGCTTCTACCTCTGTCGCTAAGTACCATATCTCATACAGCGGGCGGTCATCTTCGGTAATATCATAATGCGCCATTAGGTTAACAATTTTATACGCTATATCATGGGCCGGCCACGTCTTCATATAATCGTCCGACAAAAGCACTTTGATATATTTGACAACATTTGACCTAGACGTTAGATTTATGTCTATTTTGTTAATCTCTTTCTCATACCCAACCGTTTTCACCAGCTGCTGCCAAAGTTTTAGACGCACACTCGTATCGCGCTCATTATAAATTAGCTTCGCCAGGGCGGTTATTTCAGAAACCAGTGGCTGTACTTTCGCAATATCTATACGCTGAAGCTGTAGGATAGCCTCAGTAATTGACGTATCATAATCAATACTGAGTAACGGCAGATACTCGCACACAAACGACCGCACACCGGCCGCACTATGAATTAAACCTAATCTATTCGACCAGAGCATGTCGATGTCGTTGCGGATGAGATTATTGAGCGGCGGCGTGTTCATATAGAATGGTTATTTTTTCCAATCGGGGCGATGAGCATGCAGCTTTGCTATGACTCCATCTATTAAGTCTTGCTCATCAAATCCGGCATACGCTAACGTTGTTAATAGCTGGATTTGTGTATCAACGATTTCCGAGAGCAATGCTTCTGGATTAACTTTTTGCTCTTTCCACTGACGCCGCGGCAACTCTCGAACAACCTCCCAAGCCTCCTCCTGAGTGTGATAAGCAAACGCTAGGCACGCTTTCCAATTTCTCTCTAGGGGTTCCATGTAGCCCTTGTCGACTCGAGCTTGTTGTGCTTTTAATACTTCCGAGAAGAGAGATACGCTATGCTCTATACCTATTCTGTGCCATAGTATAGCGCGTATTATGCTTACGTACTGCAACCGCTTCCTAAGTACAGTATCCTCACGTTCAGTCGTTAGATTCTCATTAAACAGGCCTGATAAATTATCAGTTACTAGATGAAGATAACTAAACGCTAAGCCAAAATCACCCGCCGCTTTTGCCGCCCATCCTATTTCTGGGTCAACGAAGCGATATTTATCCTTATATTCCTCGTACCAACTAGCTGTTTCGTCAAGAACAGATGGTAACGTATAATGCGAGCCCTCTACGGTAAGCGGAGAGTTCTTAAAAATATTATTCCATGTTATAAGAGAGCCGTCTACATACGACGAATCGCCAGTGGCAATAGTCGTATTAGGTGTATCGTCAGGAGAAAGTGAACCGAGCTTGCCTACATAAATAAGAGTAGAACAATACTTTGATAAAACCTCGACTACAGAGTATATTATATTACCCCAATAACTAAACGCCACACCAACAAAAACAATCTTTTGGCCATTGATTGTTTCTGTTTTCCATTTTATATCATCGTTGCCTTGCCACTCTTTGTTGCCAGGAGCGAGCGCCTCAACATATCCTAGCAGCACGATATCACAAGAAGGTATATCGCTTGGAAATATACTCCTCAAAGCTCTCGTCGTTTGCGCCTGGGTTGGTGTTTTTACGCTAACCTTATAACCGCATTGTTCATAGATCTTTTTATAATGGCATACGTAATCTTTTCCAGGAAATACATAAAGATAGCCAACTTTATCAATAATTTCAGCGGTTGGTCTTTTGTAATTAAATAATTTATCGTTTTTCTCTGTGTCAGATATAGATTTTGTCCTATCGTACGTAGGAACGATAGAAATTTTATCTACGCCCGTATCTCTAAACAGACTATGTATTTTACTCTTGCAATATAGTAAGGTGTCTTTTTCTGTCATTGTATGCTGCGATCGTTTGGCCATAATGATACAATTGTAATGTGAAAAATAGACTTAATCAACCCATAGAACAGCTAGACAGGTTATTGCAAGGATACAAGCCTTCAGAGAGGGTATGCTCAGAAATTGGACACAAATCTATCGTCATGTTTTCTGGTCCATTTGCTATCGGCAAAACAAGCCTTATGCAGAGCATAGAAAGTGTCGACGGCAATTGCTCGAGAACTAAGGGCTTTACGACGCGACCCTGCAGAGACGTCTCTGAGCAGGAAAACTATCGCTTCGTGCCACACACAGAGCAAAATATCCAAATGATTATAGAAAAAGCAACAAAAAGAGAGCTAGTCCAAGGTATGGTACATCCGACAACTGGGTTTGTTTATGGCTCTGAACTGCCTGACTATGGAGATGGTAGCATAGCTTTGTTGGATGTCGTCCCAAAGGCTGTCAAATCAATGAAGAGGCTACCTTTCAAAGATTCTCGCATTATAGAAGTAGTCGCATCGCCAAACACATGGTATTCTCGAGTAGCTTCCCGTGGAAGTCAACACAGTGAAACTGATAGGCATGCAAGAATCAAGGAAGCAAAAATAAACCTGGAGTGGGCGCTAGGTAGAGATGACGTAATCTGGATTGATAATAGCGGCGACATGGAGGATGTGACTGATGTAGCACTCGAAGTAATCGGAGGTCGTACTGTGTCCTCTAGCAAAGCTAGGTCATTAGGAGAGAAGCTACTTAAACAAATATCTACGCTGCATGTAGAGTAATAGCTTATACATACGACTTTAAACTGTCTTGCCCGCCATTCTACCACTGTTAGCAAGACAGATATTCAGGCAGTCTTGACCATCCTGGGCGAGGAATTGGCAGCGCTACTCGCCAAAGGCCACAGCGTCCACTTGGGCGAATTGGGCTACTTCCATGTCACACTCAAATCCAAAGGTGTCCTTGAGGAAAAAGACGTCAATCCCAGCCTCATCGAGGAGGCCAAAGTCCGCTTCGTGGCAGGCTCCGTCCTAGAAAAAGAAATCAAGAACGCCAAATTTGAAAAAGCTGCCGAACCAAAGAAAGAGACGTCAAAACCAGCGCCGGGGGCGTAGGTCGTCCGGGAATAATGGATAGGCTAGGGCGCGGGGCGGTGAATGCTTCGCGCCCTCACTAGTTGCGTGCCATTTAATTCTGTTATAATAACCTACTATGACGACACATCAATTAACCTTAGCCACCGAACCCTTTAACGCCATCACCTCTGGCAATAAAACCATCGAGTCGCGACTATACGATGAAAAGCGCCAGAAAATTCAAATAGGCGACCAAATAACTTTTACCAATCGAGACAATTCTAGTCAAACTGCCACTGTTAAAGTAATTGGTTTACTACGCTACGCAACGTTTCATGATTTATTCTCGCATAATGATCCGCGTAAGTTTGGCGGCGAGAGTGTTGAATGGCTGGAGAATCAAATCAACGAATTCTATTCTCTCCACGATCAAAAGCAAAATGGAATTATTGGAATTGAATTTGAACTAATATAGTTATGCTTGTATTCTTGTTCCATTATTGATATATATCAGATTCTGAATAGAATCTTGTCCTATACAACCAGGTTACGTCAAAAATCGTAGCCGTCACAGGAAGGTGTACCATGACTGAAGCATCAGTCGGCAACATCGTTGTGCGCCCCGCAAGAGCGGACGACTTCGATTTCGTCGCGGAGCTTATGATCCGGGCGCTCACTCCGTTCTACGACGGGGACCACCGTGCGCACGCACGGCGTATCTTTGATACGCACATCGCAGGCGGCGTTGACCACGTCGGTCAGTTTTCCTCTGGGCAGTATATGTTCATCGCCGAGAGTGACGGACAGCCGGCAGGAATCGTTCACGTTGTCAACAAGAAACAGGGGACTGCCAAGATCAGTCCTCTCATTGTTGACGTGGCGTACCGAGGGAGGCTGGGAATCGGTAGCACGCTGCTCAAGCACGCTGAAGATTTTGCCCGTAGTCTCGGTTCGAGACAGATCTACTGCACCGTGGCAGCTCCGAACAAGAAAGCGCTGGGGTTCTTTCTCAAGAAAGGATTCCGCATCACTGGCACGGCGAAGGATCACTACAAGGTCGGCATCGACGAGCGCATGCTGTATAAGCAGCTTGCCGACGAGGCAGGTTTCGACTCGCCGAACATCTCTGTGGTTCCGTTTGATGAGGAGAGGCACGCCGACGACGCGCGAGCTCTCATCCTGTCACGGATGAGCGACGACTTCGACGGCGTGGACGACAGCTGGGTTGACGCTCTCTTCGCTGGCTACCGTCGTATGGAATCTGGCGACGTGAACACCAAATTCAAGATCATCTTCGTCGCCGAATGCGATGGTAAGGTGGTCGGCGTCGCTGGTGCGACCCCGAAGAAGGGTCAGCCTATCAAGTTGATGCCGCTCGTGGCATCATCAGAAGAGGCGTTTGAAGCGCTTGTCATCGATCTGCAGGGGTTGTTGGAGGACTACGGTCACAAGCTGTATGTCCATCTTTCCCCCGAATCGTGGCAGATCGCCTGTCTCCAGCGTCACGACTGGAGCCTGGAGGGTGTGTTCCCTGGCGGGTACGCACCTGCTAGCGTAGTTCAGCAGTGGGGGCTCAGCCTCCAGAAAGGAAGTCCCGTGCGTAAGATGAGGATTAAGAAGCCGTACTACGACGCGATCATGTCGGGTCGCAAGACCCTGGAGGTTCGTGTCGGCTACAACAGCATCAAGCGCCTTAGGGCGGGACAGATGCTGCGACTCGAGACTGGGCATACGTCCGGCACGGTGCGGATCAAGTCGATTCGCATCTACGACTCTTTCGTCGACATGTTCGCTGAAGAGTCGTGGCGGCAGGTTGTGCCGCAGGCCAGAAGTGTGGCGGAGGCGTTCAATATCCTTCGCAGGATCTACCCAGATCACAAGGAGCGCCTTGGCGTTCACGTCATCGAGATCGAGAGACAGCAGTAGGACAACAGTAAGGAGCACGCATCTCCTAGATTGGAGAAATCCATCTGAATAAATGCGAGTGACTTGGGCTGGTGTCACTGGTATCTGACTTAAGATACCGAACAACTAGCCTATTTTCCTTGGGAAAGTATTATGAAATCTTTTGATAGCAGGGTCTCTGCTAAGTCTCACTATTCTATACGGCTCTATAAATTACAGTATAGAGTTAGCCAGCCTCAACCTACTAGCCGCATACCACAGCAGGATGTATAATAAACCTAACAATAAATCATAAACAGAGGAATATATATGGAAATCAAACCCCTAGACATCGTATCTATGATAGGTATTATTATCGTAGTATCAAGTAGCGCCATCTCTATGCATATCGCCGCAAAAGCTGGCAAGGAACAGAGAGCTAAGCAAGAGAAAGACGCTAAAACTAAAAAGACAGAACCAAACAATCCCGCAGCAAGCACAAGCGAACTCCGCGCCGAACTGGATGATTTGAAGAAACGAGTTGCAGCGCTTGAGAAAAAATGAGCAATTACAACCTAAAATGTCATCATCCATTAAGACATTTTGTCCTGAAGTATAATGACAGACTAAGCAATTCTAAGGTGTTAAATTCATATTTTTGTCCTTATCTCTTGATCAGTGAAAAATAATCCGTCGTGATTTCGTTGTCCATTTCACATTCCCTTCACACGAGCCTGCTACACTGGCATAGAATCAAGAAAGGAGATCTATGTCATTCATGCAACGTGCCTGGTTGTATATCACCAGGAAAAAACTCAAAACGCTGATTTTGCTGGCGATTTTGCTGTGTATGTCGACGATTATGCTGAGTGGATTTGCC
>JABCOL020000005.1 GCA_013333625.2 Candidatus Saccharimonadota bacterium
GAGTCAACCGTGATTGTCACACCGGCCGGAATAACCACCGGCAGTTTTCCGATTCGACTCAGACTCATTACTCACCTTTCGTGTGATTTGATATTAACCTTGGTATTTTAGCATAGATTAGGGGTGAAATGCAAGGTTTACGTAACACGATTACTACAGCTATGATAGAAGTGTTTAGATATGCAGATGCAGATGCTACGCAAAGGTTGTGGAGCTTAGCCTAGTTATTTAGTTTATGCTATGAAAGATATGCTACCGCTTGGCAGAATGAATCAGGATATTTATTTTTCAAACGATTGGCCGCTTCTTCATAGCTCACCCAATTAAGCACAGCACCCGGCTCGCATGAATGAGGGATTTGGTCTGCTGGCAGCCGCACGCGATAGACAATCAACATTAGGCTCGTCATCATATTACCATACGATAGCTGCTTGACCGCTCTTACCACATTCCAAAGCTGCTTTCCGACAACACGATCAACGCCAATCTCTTCGTTTAGTTCACGCAAAAGTGCAGCTTCTATATCCTCGCCTTGATCCATTCTACCGACTGGAATATCCCAATAGTCCTTATTTTTGAGCAGCAAAATTTGATTTTTATCATTTCGGATAATGGCTTTATTCCGATTTGGAATAACTGCTCCGTCATGTTATATCTCCTCTTATTTTACCAATATTCAATCGGATAGGTAGTTTAGGATAGGTTTCTTACACTTCTGTATACATATTATTATACAGACGCAGTAGATTATCTATCTAGCCAATAAGTCCTTTCTCCTTGAGTGCAGCGTCAATTTTGGTTCGGTTGAAGCCGCGAATGATTACGCCATCGATGTCGGTGACAGGTATGCTGCTAGATTTGTCGCCAACTTTAGCGAGGAGTTCATCTATTGCGCCTTCATCTTCGTCGATGTCGCGAACGGTGTACTTGACGCCTAATTTGTCTAAGTATTCTTTTTCGGTTTTACAGTACGCGCACCACGCGGCGCTGTAAATGATTACTTGATTGTCTTGGTTGTCTTGATCGTTTTGGTCGTCTCGATGACTTGCCTGATCGGCCATGATTATCCCCCTTCATTAATTACAATCATTATATACACAACATCTAGCGTATGCAAGCTATTTATCGGCGCTAGATGTACGGCTAGTCAAATACCACCCACCGTCAGCTGGCGATTGATAAATGTCAAGCTCGAGGTCGAGGTGGTATTTTTGCAGCTCTTTGATGGCATTTAGGGCGGCTTGCCGGCTAGCGAAACGTTTCTTTTGCGGCGCGCGAGCGCTTTTGTTTTGGTACGGTGTATGTTTAGGGGTGCGATTTCGTCTAGGCATAATGTCTTAAATTATACACTTTACATATAGCGGCTCATACTGCTACAATAGCGCTATGACCAGTGGGGCTGACAATACCGCCGAGACGCGGACTTCTGATAATACTGTATCTCGAGAAACTTTTACATCGTTAGGGCTAGCTATGGTCGGCGTGACGTGGAGGATGTATGTACCGATGCTTAGCTTGTTTTTTGCTGGCTTGTGGCTGGATAGTTTATTTAATAGTAAGCCGTGGTTGATGTTCAGCGGGTTCGCGGTAGGCGCGGCCGCCGCAGCGATTTTGGTGCGGCAACAGATAAAAAAGGTTAATAAGAAATGATGTTTGCGGCGCTACCCCATATATCGGTCAAGGCCGACGAAGTGTTTTCAATCGCCGGTTTACCAATAACTAATGCTAATCTGGTTGGCATTCTAGGATTAGTGCTTCTGGTGTGGCTAATGTTTCGTACGCGAGCAGCGGTGCTTGGCCGCAAAAAATCGAATTTCGCAACGCGCTTAACTCTTTGGTGCATAGAAGGATTGTATAAGACGGTCGGACAAGTGATTCCTAACCAAAAGTGGGCTCGCCGAGTGGCGCCACTGGTAATGACGATGTTTTTCTTCATAGCCGGACAATACTGGCTCGGTTTGCTGCCGATTGTCGGGCCGATAACTGTAGGTCATACGCCGCTGTTCCGCGGTCAGGATGCCGATTTGAATATGACGTTTGCGCTGGCGACGGTGACTATCGTGATGGCGCAGGTGTATGCTGCTCGCGAGCTGGGTTTTGTTGGTAATCTGAAGCGTTACTTCGTTAATCCGTTGCGCGATCCGATTATGTCGTTTGTTGGTATTCTGGAGCTTGTAGCGGAGTTTTCGCGCTTGCTTAGTTTGTCGTTCCGCCTGTTCGGCAACGTGTTGGCGGGCGAAATACTGATTGCTATGATTGCTTATCTAGCACAAGTTGCGATGCCTGCAGTTCTGCAGCCATTTTATATTTTTGAGCTGTTTATCGGCGGTATTCAGGCTTATATTTTCTTTATGCTTTCGACAGTGTTTATATCGCTCGGTTTGGCGCATCACGGCGGTGATGAGGAAAAACAAACGCATGATGATTCTTCGACTTCTTCCGGCATGAAATTAACGGCCGAGGGAGTAAAATAAATTTAGGTAATAACTAAACCATAAGGAGAAAAATATTATGGAAACTATAGCATTTACGCTAGCTTATATCGTCCCTGCATCGTTTGCAGCTATCGGCTGTAGCTGGATTGGCGCTTCGGCGATGAAAGCTGCTGGACGCAACCCAGAAAAAATCAACGATTTGCGCACGATGATGATTCTCGGTATCTCGTTTATCGACGCTCTGGCGATTATCGGTTTCGTGGCGGCTATTGTCGGCAAGGTGATGTAAGGATTCGCGCGCGTGAATAACTTGCACTACTTTGCATCGGCTGGAGCTGGAAGCGATAGCCTATTGGGGCCGCTAGGAATTGATTGGCGGTTGTTCGTGCTGCAAACGGTTGCTTTTGCGGTCTTGCTGCTAGTGCTGAAAAAATGGGTTTATCCGCCTATTCTGGCCATGCTTGATGAGCGCGACGAGTCTATCAAAGAAGGTTTAGAGGCTGCCGAGCAAGCCAAAAAAGCGGCAAGCGAAAGCGAAAAGCGCACAGCCGCTATGCTGAAAAAGGCCCAGCAAGAATCGCGAACTATTGTTGCTACTGCCAAGAATGAAGCGGCTGAAATGGTTGCTGAAGCCGAACAAAAGGCCAAGAACCAAGCCGATTCTATTCTCGAATCGGCTCGCAACGACGTCAGAGCAGAAGTTGCCCAGGCCAAGAAAGATTTGCGCGACCAGATGGTAGACCTAGTGGTCGATACAACCAGGAAAGTTACGCTGGATACGGTCGATCCAAGCAAAGACACTAGCTTGATCAAAAAACAGCTAGAGGAGATCAAATAGCGTGGCGGCCAGTACTATATCGCAGCGAAGATTAGCGGCGTATGTGGCTGGCCAATTGCTTGCAAGCGGCGATAAGAAGCGTCTTATCAAAGAGTTAGCAGCCTATTTGATCGAAACTGGCCGCGTACGCGATCTCAATCAAGTGGTGGCGGCTATTGAAGAGGCGCTAGCGTCGCGCGGCGCTGTTGTAGCGACGGTTACGACTGCTCGTCCGCTCTCGCCAGAAAATAAGCAAGCAATTGTTAAGCAATTTACGCCGACTGGCGCCAAACTATATATTCGCGAACAGATTGACCCGAGCGTTATCGGCGGTTTCAAGATTGAATTGCCTGGCAGCCAGTTTGATGGCACAGTGATACATAAACTAACAACCCTCAAGGGTATAAAGTAAAGGAAAAGAATGGCTGATATTACAGTGACAGAATTGTCGGACGAACTGCGCCAGGCGATTGCCCAGCTCGAGGTGTCTGAAGGTTTAGAAAAAGTTGGTATTGTGACTCGCGTGGGCGACGGTGTGGCGTGGGTGCATGGATTGCGCGAGGCTGGTTATAGCGAAGTTTTGGAGATCCAAACAGCCGAGGGCGTGGTTGAAGCCTTTGCTTTGAACTTGATGGAAGACGAAATCGGCGCGGTACTGTTAGGTAGCGACCAAGGTGTTTCCGCTGGCGATAAAGTCAAACTAAAAGGCGAAGTGCTGAGCGTACCAGTCGGCGAAGGGCTGTTGGGGCGCGTAGTTAATCCGCTGGGCGAACCGCTTGATGGTGGTCCAGCGATCAAATCAAAGCAGCGCGGTCTGGTCGAGCGCGAAGCTATCGGCGTAATGGGCCGCAAGTCAGTTCATGAGCCGCTGATGACGGGCATTATGAGTGTCGATGCGATGTTCCCGATCGGCCGCGGCCAGCGCGAGCTAATTATTGGCGACCGCCAAACTGGTAAAACCGCCATTGCGCTTGATACGATGATCAACCAAGCCCGCCAGAAAACCGGCGTGGTCAATATCTACGTAGCGGTCGGCCAGAAGCTCAGTAAGATTGCTCGCCTGGTTGAACGCCTGAAGTCCGAAGGCGTAATGGACCAGACTATCGTGGTGGCGACTAGTCCGAGCGACCCAGCTTCCCTGCTCTATCTGGCGCCATATGCCGGTACCGCCATGGGTGAATATTTCCGAGATAATAGCAAGCACGCCTTGATGATTTATGATGATTTAACCAAGCACGCAGTTGCCTACCGCCAGATGTCGCTGCTGTTGCGCCGTCCGCCAGGCCGCGAGGCGTTTCCGGGCGACGTGTTTTATCTGCATTCTCGCCTGTTGGAGCGATCGGCTAAGTTGTCGGACGAACTAGGTGCTGGCAGCTTGACTGCTTTGCCGATTATCGAGACGCAAGCTGGTGATATTTCCGCTTACATTCCGACTAACGTCATTTCCATCACCGACGGCCAGATATTTATGGAGACTGACCTGTTCTACCAAGGTATTCGCCCGGCGATTAGTGCAGGCTTGTCGGTATCGCGCGTCGGCGGTGCGGCTCAGACTAAAGCGCTGAAGAGTGTCAGCGGCAACCTTAAACTTGGCCTCAGCCAGTTCCGCGAATTAGCTAGTTTCGCACAGTTTGGCAGCGACCTTGACGCCGAGACTAAGGCGCAAATTGAACGCGGCCAGCGCCTAACTGAATTGCTTAAACAGCCGCAGTATCAGCCGATGAGCGTCTGGGAGCAAGTTGTTAGCATTGTTGCGGTTAGCGAGGGCTATTTTGATGAAGTTCCAGCCGCCAAGATTAAAGACGCGCAGGCCGACTTGCTGGCTCGCTTGTGGACGAACCACAAAGCTGAAATGAAAGCGCTAAACCGAGGCGATAAAAAATTTGGCGAGGACAAATCTACCGCCAAGATTGTCAAGGACGCGGCGTTAGCAGTTGCTAAAGGATTCGAGGACTAACTAAATGTCGTCGACTCAGCAGCTTAAATCGCGTATTCGCTCGGTCAAGAACACTCGGCAAATCACCAAAGCTATGCAGATGGTGGCAGCTAGCAAAATGCGCCGCGCTCAAGAGGCGACCAAAAGTTCTCAAGCCTATACGGTAGCAGCACGCGAATTACTAGCATATCTAGCACAGCAAGGTGCGACCGATAATCACCGTTGGTTTGTGCAGCGGCCGGTCAAAGCGCGCCTGCTGATTGTGGTAGCGAGTGACAAAGGGTTGGCTGGTGCTTATAACGCTAATATCATCAAGACTTATCTGCACGAGCTGCATCAAGATGACCAATCGGGCATCGCTAACAAAACTATCGCTATCGGTCGCAAAATCGCTCAAGCAGCAACGCGCATCAAAGATACTGAAATCGTCGGTACCTACGAAGATTTGCCCGATCGCGTGCCAGGCGCGCAGTTTCATGCTATTCTCAATACTGCCAAAGATATGTTCGAGGCTGGCACTGCCGATGCTGTCGACGTGATTTTCACGCGCTTTGTTAGTAGTATGACGCAGAAAGCTGATATCGTTCGCTTGTTCCCTGCCGGTTTTGTGCCCGACGATGAAATTAGCGATGATATCCGCGAAGCTAAGTTTGAGCCAAGTCCTAAATATATCATAGATGATATAGCTTACCGGCTGATTAGTGCTCGTTTGTATCAAGCACTGCTTGATTCGCGTGCTAGCGAACATAGCATGCGAATGCTGGCGATGAAGAACGCCACTGATAACGCTAGCGACTTAGTAGCCGACTTGACGCTAGAAATGAATAAGGAACGCCAGAGCGCAATCACCCAAGAACTGACCGAGATCAGCGCTGGCGTGGAGGCGATGAAATGATAAAAAAAGGAGTTACTATGAGTAAAAACCAAGGAAAAATCATCCAAATCATGGGCGTGGTGGTCGATGTTGAGTTTGATGATGATTCGTTGCCAGAAATATACGAAGCGTTGACAGTCGAGCGCGGCCAGCAGACGATTACGCTCGAGGTAGCACAGCATCTCGACCAACAGACAGTACGAACGATTAGTCTGCAAAACACCGACGGATTGCGCCGCGGCCAAGTTGTTACAGCGACTGGTGCGCCGATCAGCGTACCTGTTGGCGAGGACACGCAAGGCCGCATGTTCAACGTAGTTGGCGAACCAATCGATGGCCGCGAAATCGCCAAAAGCGCCAAGCGGGCGCCGATTCACCGCCAACCGCCGGCGTTGACCGAACAGTCCAATAAAACTGAAATCCTCGAAACTGGTATCAAGGTTATCGACTTGATCGCACCGTTGACCAAGGGCGGCAAGGCTGGCTTGTTTGCTGGCGCTGGCGTCGGCAAGACGGTCCTTATCCAAGAGCTGATCAACAATATCGCTAAGTTTCATTCAGGCAACTCGGTTTTTGCGGGTGTTGGCGAGCGAACCCGCGAAGGTAACGACCTCTATTACGAGATGAAAGACGCGGGCGTGCTGGACAAGACTTCGCTAGTATTCGGCCAGATGAACGAACCGCCTGGAGCGCGTTTGCGCGTGGCGTTATCGGGCTTAGCAATTGCCGAGTCCTTCCGCGATGAAGGTAAAGATGTGCTGCTATTCATCGACAATATCTTTCGCTTTACTCAAGCAGGCGCCGAAGTATCAGCGCTATTGGGCCGCTTGCCGAGCGCGGTTGGCTACCAGCCAAATTTGCAGCAAGAAATGGGCGCCTTACAAGAGCGTATCACTAGCACCAAAAAAGGCTCGATCACCTCTGTCCAAGCTGTCTACGTGCCGGCCGACGATCTTACCGACCCAGCGCCAGCGACCACTTTTGCTCACCTGGATGCCACTATCGTGATGAACCGTGCTCTGACGGAAATTGGTATCTATCCGGCCGTGGATGTGTTGGATTCTAGCTCCAACTCGCTTGATCCAGAGATTGTCGGCGAGGAGCATTATGCGGTGGCACGAGAAGTCCAGCGCGTGCTGCAGCAATACAAAGAACTGCAAGATATCATCGCCATCCTTGGTATGGAGGAGTTATCAGACGACCAAAAACAAACCGTGGCGCGGGCTCGCCGCTTGCAGCGTTTCTTGGCGCAGCCGTTCCATGTTGCCGAGCAATTCACTGGCAATCCAGGTAGCTACTTCAAATTAGAAGATACCATCAAGGATGCTAAAGATATTCTCGACGGCAAATACGATGACAAGCCAGAAAGCTGGTTCTATATGTCGCCAGTGCCGCTCAGCGAGAAGAAGGACTAAGCTCGAGATGATGCAGTTTCAGCTAATCACGCTAGCTGGCGTTAAGCTCGACGAACCAGTCTACGAGGTAATGATACCAACTACCGAAGGGCAAATCGCAGTCTTCCCGAGTCACGAACCGCTAGTAGCAGTGGCGCAGCCTGGCGCGGTAGCGGTCCGCCGCCAGAAAACCGACAGCGATGACCAACTAGAATACTTCGCGATTAGCGGCGGCGTGGTTGAAATTAACCAGCAGCGCGTGCGGATTTTAGTCGACGAAGCCGAACACGGCGACGATATTGTTGAAGCCGAGACTCAGGCCGCTCTCGAGCGCGCTCTCAAGATGCGCGATGAGGCTCAGGATCAGGTTGAGCTCGAAAAGGCTCACCAGCTGGTCGATCGCCACCGCGTACGTTTGCACGTGGCTGGCTTGCGCCGCCGCCATCGCCGGCGATAATTATAGCTAATGCAAATCATATTATTGAGCACGGTTTGTTTTGGCTGTCGTTTTCCGCTAAGTAAATGTGATCGGCGGTATTATCGCGATGGCAGCTTATAGATGGCGGCTTATAATTAGTCTATCTGTATGATGTTAAGTTTAGTACACAGAATGTCATTGTCGCCGCGGCGTTTGGCTGCACATAGACGGTGTGCGCCATCGCCGTACAGAGCGGCGAAAATTGACCCGTCTTCGCGCGTATATACGGTGACGCCGTGAATTGGCGGAGCAGTTTTTGCAGAAAGACGCGAATACTCGCTAATAATACTAGAGCTGCGTCTACCGTTTTTTGGAGATCTGCGACCTCTTCGCCAGTCGGAAATTTCTGGCGCAGCTACGAATAAACCTACCGGTATGGGAACGCTATATTCAGTTGGCTCAGATCCGGGTGTTAGCGAATCTATATCGACAACTACCCGCGACGTTTTTTTGCTGCCGCCGATCCTATCGAGAGGGATAGGCTCTTTGACTGGGCTGATGTTGAGCTTGTGCAAGCCTGCCACTAGCTTAACTAGTCTCGGGTCGTTGATATTGACTTTCTCGGGCAGTTTATCTGCTTGAGTATTTATTTCTATGCTCTTTGCGACATGCAAATCATCAACGGTGCGTTCATCTGACTCTTTGCCGGGTCTAGGGTGTAGTCTTTCTCGTACGCCTTCGAGCATATGCATTATACTTTATATTATACACCATTTATATACATATGTCAATAGCAGTCCAGTAAGCGGCAGACGTTGGCTCTAAGCTTTGTGTGCTTGCATTAGCGCAATTGCCGTCGATCCTAAGTCCGTTACTGTTTCTTTGTAGCGGCAATCCTCGCTGAGCGGGCATCGGCTGCATAGAAATTCGGGGGCAGTTTGTTTTGTTGTATCAAGGTCGGCAATTGATACTGGGATCACGCCCCTCTTTTTTAGACGTCTTCGCGTCCCTGAAGATTTTTGCTTTGCTGACACCTGCATAGAAATTTCTCTTCCTGCTGGGCAAGTTGCTCTTGCGTCTGTTTTTCCTGCATAGTCAAGCTCGGCGTTGCTTTCTGTTCCCCATCCAGCTTCTCTTAATTCTGCGATAACTCTACGCTCGGCGTTTCGCCCTATTCTTTGCGCCTGTCGCCCAATCTCTGGTCTCCTTAAACTAGCCATTTTAGTATTGTAAAATAACTTTTCAATCGAGTCAACTTTTGCAATATATAATTGCCGCTGTTGGACTGTCGCGAATGCTCGGTAAGCGATCTGCAATTCTTTGCGATGTGCTATAAGAGTTGTTAGTTAATTAGAATTGATGAGCTGGCGGACTTCGTCGGTGTTTTTGGTGTGCATTAATTGGTCGCGCAGTTCCTTGGCGCCGTCGAAGTCGCGGATGTAGATTTTGAAGAAGCGTTTGAGGGTTTCGAAGGGGCGGCCGAGGGTTGGCTGGTAGCGGTCAAAGAGATCGAGGTGGTAGTTGAGGAGTTTAATTAGTTCTTGTTTATGATCGACGACGGCGATTTTTGTTTCCTCGGTTGGAGCACTCTTCCTGTTTGTCTCTCGGGTACCGTCAGAAAAGAATTCGGGGCCCACGTAAAGTTGCCCAAATTTTTTCTGAGGTACCACTCGAGACGCTCGAAAGCAAAACGGATCGCTAAAAACTCCCCGCCCAATCATAATGCCGTTGAGGCCTGGGTGGGCTCTAAATAGTTCCTCGCCATGGACGCGGTTGCGGATGTCGCCGTTGATGGTCAAGAGAGTTTGCGGAGCGATTTCATCGCGTAGTTTGACGATGTCGTCGATGAGCTCGTAGTGCGCTGGGACTTTACTCATCTCTTTTTTGGTGCGCAGATGGATGGTCAGATTGGCGAGGTTTTGCGCGAGTAAGATACTAAGCCATTCGTGCCACTCGTCGATATAAGTATAGCCGAGCCGTGTTTTGACGCTGACTGGCAGTCCTGCAGTTTTGGCGGCGGCGATGGCGGCGACCGCTACGTCGGGGCGGTGGATCAGTGCGGCTCCTCCGCTTTTGATGGCGGATTTGGCGGGGCAGCCCATGTTGATGTCGATGCCGTCAAAACCGAGCCTGGCGCAGTGAGCGGCAAATTGCTCCATATCGCCTGGCTCACCGCCCCAGATTTGGGCGACTAATGGATGTTCGTCGTCGGTTTTGATGAGCCGCCCAGCGATGGCTTTATCGCCAGCATGCACCCAGCCAGTGGCGTTGGCAAACTCTGTGAAAAAGACATCGGGCGCGGCAGCCTTTTTCACGACATGGCGAAACACCACGTCAGTGACGGCTTCCATCGGCGCCAAGATGAAAAACGGCTGCGGTAGGTTGTCCCAAAATGATGTCATCCCTGTTATTTTAGCACAAAAAAAGAAAAAGCCCCTATCTCGCCATTGAGATAGGGGCGGCTGGGGACTCTAGCGGTTCTACTGGGAATAAGCCAAAGACTGGCCTAACCTTGAGTAGAAACGCGAGTCGCGCCATGAGCGAGCGTAATGCTCTAGCCCTGAAGTTTAAGAACGGCAGCGATCCAGGCACGCAGATTCCGTTCCGATGGTAGACCAGGTCGTTATCGGTTTTAACGACCCTCATAGTGCCTACCATTCCGCTGACAGCATACCACCCGGAGGTGAGGATGGTATACGTACGTCGCCTGTAGCGGAGGTATAGGGGGGGCGGGAGCACTCCATTGTGCTCCCGGACGCTACACGTACAGCGCAGTCGTCTATGCATCGCGGTTCCCGTACGCGATGCATACCCCAGTGGATGTGACGGGAATCGAACCCGCAAGATGCCTCTGCTTGTAAGGCCTTGGCCTGTCAACCTTCGACACACACCCTACGATTCTTTTCTGACTGGGGAATCGGAGACCCAGGGATGGGCGGACGGACGTCCTTTGCCGGCTTGAGTGCCAGCGGTTCTCGGGGTGCACGCCCCGAGCCGTCAAGACAAAGGGAGAGGGTTTGCTACTTCTTCCCCTTCTCTTCACTCTCCTTCAGCGCCGCACGCGCGGCACTGAAAACACCGCCGCCTGCCTGTGAAGCGGCACACCTAACAGCCTCATCCTGATAGGGTGAGGCCTTTCCGGCCCGAACCGCCTCAACGGCGTCGCTCAGGTCAGATTTGCCTACAGGGTCAAACCATCCCATGAGGTTCTCACCTCCTTCCCGCCCCATCTAGAGGCAAAAAAGAGCGAAACCATTTTTAGCAGCGCTTCCGTGCAGGAGCGCTACCACGACCCGGCTTTTCACCGGATCAGGTTCCGCTCCACGAACAAAAGCTAATAATACATATATCAGTATTAGGATAAAATGTCAAACAAATTTGTCAAAATTGCGGAATAAATGTGATAGTTGGCAAAAATCAACTTGTCGAGTAACTAATTTCGGCTATTCGCGAGCTGGGTATTCACTTGATATCAAATCTTTCTCGAATTGTATTATTCCCTGGTAGCTTGCTTCGTAGTTGTGGATATCCGGTAGCTCTAACGTAGTGATACAACGCCAAACAGCGGCGATTAGGCGTTGGAAATCGGCTAGCTCGTCGCGGCTAAAGCGGTCGTCAAGCTGGTAGATGTCGTCGCGGGAGTCTGGTTCGACAAACTGCAGTACAGCGCCGCCGAAATCGTATTTCGCGTAATCGCGCGAATTGGCGCAGAGCAGCTCGTAAAACATCAGCTGCTGGCGGTATTTGTGGAGCTTGATTTTTTCATAGTCTGATTTGCCGGTCCAGGAAGTTGATGGTTTGCCGGTTTTGTAATCGGTGACGGTGATGGTTTGATTGTCGATATCAACTAGGTCGAGCGAGCCAGTCAGGCGGGCTTGGCCGAGAACGACGCCCTGCCCGGCAAAACTAAGCTCGGGTTTTTGCGATGGTGTGAAAGTACCGTATTTGGCGCCCAGAAAGGCTTCGAGCGCTTCGATGCCGCGCTTGCTATAGAGTGCTAAATCATTGTCGCTCAGCTCTTGTTGCTGCAGCAGACGGATGAACTCGCCAGTGATGTCTTCGATTGGTTTGCGAGTGCCGCTGGCCGCCAAATGGCTGTGCGCGTGCTGTAGAACGGCGTGAATCAGAGTGCCGTAAATGGCATTAGCGCTTTTGGCTTGCGGGAAGCGCAGCAAATTATTTAGCAAAAAGTTCTGCGGCCCGCCGCGCGTAACGTCGATAAAGTTATTGAGATGCGTGACAGACAATTTGTAATTTTCGAGAGTTGGCGCCAGCAGCTCTTTCATGGTGCGGCTAATCGGCGCGGTTAGGCGGTCGTGCCAGACGATTTCGCTTTGCTCGGCGAGCGCGGCGGTGCTATTCGGCTGGCGGTCGATTTCTTGCAAATTGGTGCCAGCCAGAAAACTAGCTTTGAGTGTGTCTTTGGCGGTGTCGTCGCTGTGGGCGTAGCTCAGGTAAAGCTGGCGTTTGGCGCGGGTCATGGCCACGAAGTACAAGCGGATGCGCTCGTCATAGCTGTCGGCGTTTGGCGAGATAGCTAAGTTCTCTGGGTAACTAATCAAGCGGCTGCGGCTGCGCACGCGTTCACCCCACATCGAGTCGATTGAGTTGATGACGTAAACGGTGTCGAACTCTAGGCCTTTGGATTTGTGAGCGCTCATCAGGTTGACGGCATGCTGAGCGGCCTCGCTGGCGCGCCGAATGCTAACGACGGGGATATTAAGCTGGCGGTAGGTGTCGATTAGCGTCAAGAAGTCGCTGGCTAGCAGTGTGCCGTCTGGCGCACCCTCGCGCAATTTACTGCGCAAGGTTTGCAGCGCTTCCAGGGCAGTTAGGTAAGTGTCGGGTGAGCTGCCAAGAATATCGCTGTTAAAATAGTATTGGTAGAACGGCGAGGCGAAGCTGGCGTGGTGCGGCTTGGCTGGCTTGCGCGCGGCGTCGCTATCATTATTATCGTCGTCGGTGTCGTCGTTGGCCGTGTAGTTTTGCGGTACGCCGATGAGCGTATCTAGAAAAGTCTCGAGCGGCTCGGTCAGGCTAGCCTTGGCGCGGTCGAGCAGCCACTTGGCTAGCGGTTGAAAAGTCGGCGACGCCAGCATCGCTTCAAGCCAGTTGGTGCGGTTGCGGTAGGCTTGCAAACTTAGCCGCCAAATGGCCTCGCTGTCAAAGTCGAACATTGGTTGAGCTATCAGTTCAGGTAGTAGGCTGTTGGCTTCGTCATGCTCCCCTGCTGCGATGTCAACGCAGATACGGGCCATTAGCTCTAGCAGCTGGATGCGCTCGTCGTCGAGAACATTATCGCGGCGCTCGTAATTAACAGCAATGCCAGCGCGGTTTAGATATGGCAGTAGCGCAATCAAATCGCTGTGGCGCCGGGCAATGACGGCAATTTCTGATGGTTTTATACCTTTTGTGATATTTTCTTGGATTGATTCGGCGATCCAAGCGAACTCTTCTTGGCGGCTCGGCAGCGCGGATAGTGTAACTTGGCTGTTAGCGTCGTTAGTGTGCGCCTGTAATTGCTTATTTATATCCATAGAGGTTTCTAGGCGGCCGCTCGCCTGAACGATAATTTCACGGGCGCGGTTAAGGATCTCTTGCGACGAGCGGTAGTTGTCGGTCAAAACGACGCTAGCGTGATCTGGGTAGCGCTTGCGGAAACGATGGATGTTGCCGACATCGGCGCCTTGAAAACTGTAGATTGCCTGATCATCGTCGCCTACCGCCATGATGTTTGGCGCATCGCCGTGCGGCGTGTCTGTCAGGTTGAAGAGAATACGCAGCTGTGCTAGGTTGGTGTCTTGAAATTCGTCGACCATGATGTATTGGTAGCGTTCTTGCAGATTGAAGCGCAGGTCTGGATACTGCTCAATCGCTTGCACGACATTGAGAATCATGTCGTCGTAGTCGAATAGCTCGGCTTGGCGCATTTCGGCGAGATAACGGTCGTAAATTGGCGCGACAGCGCGTAATTTTGCGTGGCGTTTGCGATCTTTGAAGACGAACTCGCCGCGAGCGTCCTTTTCGAGCCAAGTGTTGCGCCAGGCGGTGATCGGCGTTGTCTTGCCGCTGGCGACTGCTTCGTCGAAGGCGCGCGCCATACTTAATGCCAAAGCGTCAGCTAGCGGCGCAATAGCTGGCGGCAATTGCGGCGCTGGCAATTCGGCGATTTTGTTGGCGATTGGCGGCAGTAAGGCGATAGTGGTTTTGCTGATGCGATTAGCAAAAATAGCTGCGAGCTCCGGCTCAACAGCGTCAAGCAGCTTTTCGTTGCTGTCAATGATTTGCAGCAGCTCGCTGCTAGACAGGCCGGCTTGCTTTAACTCGCTGATTACTTGCGCTGTGTCGCGCAGATGCGTGAAATCGCCGTTCATTTTGCTGGCTAGCGGATTATTGTAGTCGAGCTCCTCGAAAATATCAGTTAGAATCGAGTAAGTGTCCACTTCGTCGGCTGGCGAAAAATTAGCGCCGCGATAGAAATATTCGCTGTGATGATTAATTATTTCGGTGCCGAAACTGTGAAAAGTTTGAATTGACACTTTGTAGGCATCGGTACCAATGATTGATGCTAGACGCGCCCGCATAGCGTTAGCGCCGCTATCGGTAAAAGTCAGGCAGAGAATATTTTCGGGCAGCGTGTCGGTGGCGCGCAGAATATTGGCAGCGCGCATGCTGAGTAGCTCGGTCTTGCCAGTACCCGGGCCAGCGACGACTAGCAGCGGCCCGTCGATAGTATCAACGGCCTCTTTTTGAGCAGAATTAAGCTTATTGTAGCGAGTTTTGAACTTTTCCATCTATCTCATTGTAGCGCAAAAGCTCAGTAAATGCCCTAATGTTTTATGGTATAATTTGATTGTGAATAATGATTTCTTTGACGATGCTGCAATTGAGCAAATAGCCAAAGACCGCTTTGGCGTGTCCTTAGAGGTGAGTACGGTGGTGGCGCGGCGGATTGATTGCGGACAAGCTGCTTCGGCAACTTTTTTTCTCTCGGCCAAGAAGCAGTTATACTGCTACATTGAAGGATCGTCGCAGCTGACGCTGGGCGATATTCGCAAGATGGCGGTGCGTATGGGTGTGCGGCCCGAGATATTTTTTCCGCCGAAAGGCCAGCCGCAATATTTCGAGGAAATTGCGCGCGATATGTTTGTTAAGGTATATCCGGGCCGGCGCGATATCAGCCAGGACGACTTGCGTTTCTATCGAACTCTGGTGCCGTATTGTCCGGCGCTTTTCTTGGTTGAGGAAGTCAAAAACGGCACCATTTATTGCGCTGACCATGATGCAAGCTCTGGCTGGCGGCCAGCGGCGAAGTTTGTCTATCGGAGGCTCCGAACGAGTTAAATGCGGGATTATTTAGATATTATTCGCCGTAATTTGATGTCGCCAATTGTCATTGCGATTTTTTTGTTGGCGCTAGCGCTATTGTACGCTGGCGAGCGGCGCGATGCTTGGTTCATATCAGTAGTGATTGCTGTCAATACAATAATCGGTGTTGTTCAGGAAGTTCGCGCCAAGTATGCTCTCAAACAGCTGGAGTTAATGAGCGCGCCGCGAGCACGATTAGTCCGCGGCGATGAAGTTGCAGAAGTGATGTACGATGCCTTGCAGGTTGGAGACGAGATTCTGCTCGAGGCTGGCGATGAACTGCCAGCGGACGGCATAGTTCTGTCGGCGCGCGGATTAGAGGTCAACGAGAGTATGCTGACGGGCGAATCAGCTTCAATTGATAAGAAGAAACATGATGAAGTTTACGCAGCAACCACGGTGATAGCGGGCAGCGCGCGAGTGCGAGTGACGGCGGTTGGCGATGCTACCAAGGCGGGTGCAATCAGTGCTACGCTCAAGCAGTATACGCCGCGCTTGACGCCGCTACAGCAAGCGATTCAGAACGCGATTACTTTCTTGACATATTGCGCGATTGTGTTGTCGCTTCTGGTTTTCGCACGCTACCGTATTGCTGGCTTCGAGTCGGTGCGAATTCTCAAAACGATTATCACCAGTGCTATCACTATCGTGCCAGAGGGGTTACTGCTGGCCAGTTCGCTGCTGCTGGCGTTTGGCTCGCTAAAATTGGCTCAGGCCAAGGTCCTGCCGCAAAAATTGTCGGCGATTGAAGCGATGGCACTGCTTAATATATTATGTACTGACAAAACTGGCACCCTGACCAGCGACGAGATTACTTTGGAGCGCGTCGAACCCTTTGGCAGTGGTAATGAGCCAGTCAAGCAGTTGGCGGCGATGGTAGCGCACGAGACTAGCGGCGGTAACGCTACTGGACAAGCGATTATCACTGCGCTTGATTTACCTTATGAATATACCGTAGATGATATATTAGCATTTTCTTCGGCGCGTAAATTTGCTGGCGTTAGAGCGCGAGTCGATGGCCGAATTCGGACGCTTATCATGGGCGCGCCGGAATATGTGGCGCGGATGGCGCCGCTATCGACGACTGAACAGCAACAGATTGAGAAGTGGACAGACGATGGTCTGCGAGTGTTGCTGCTGGCCGAGTTTAATGATAATGATACGCCACTAAAGTCTCTAAAGCCAGGCAGCGGCCGGCCGTTGGCGGTAATTTTGCTGCGTAATTTGCTGCGCGATGGCGTCGTCGATACGGTAGCGTTTTTGCAGCGCCAGGGCGTAAACATTCGCGTTATCAGCGGTGATAATCCGCGGACGGTTCAGTATGTGGCGCGCGCTGCTGGAATTAACAATCCTGACACGGCAATTACTGGCGCCGAGCTGGCAGAGCTTGACGAGCCGGCATTTGCTACAGCTGCCGACCAGCATACGATTTTTGCGCGCGTTTTACCAGAACAAAAGGAACATCTAATCGCCCACTTCTCGCAGCAAAACCATCAATTTACTGGCATGGTTGGCGATGGTGTCAATGACGCTCTAGCGCTCAAGAAAGCCGACCTTGGCGTAGCTATGTATGCCGGGGCGCCAGCTAGCCGGCGGGTAGCGGATATTATTTTGCTTAATAATTCGTTTAATTCGTTGCCGCTGGGTATGCGTTTGGGGAATCAAATTATGCAAGCGATCGAAGTAATCGCAACCCTGTTCTTTCATAAAATTATTTACGGTTTGGTGCTGCTGGCGGTAACGCTGGTGCTGGGCGTGATACATCCGTATGCGCCGCGCCACATTACTTTTTTGAATATTTTCTTGGTGACGATGCCGACGATTATGTGGACTCTCTTCCCGCCGCGGTCGCATCATCGAATTAACCCGCACAATTTTTGGCGCGATACGCTGGGCGCGGTGACGCCAATTGCGCTGGTGTCGGGTGCGGCGGTATCGATAACGTACTTGATGCTGCGAGCTATGCAGCCGCACGACCAGGATACGGTATCGACGATGACGGTGCTAGTAGCAACGTTTTTTGGCGTATATTTGGTATTTTTGGTGGGGCCGATGTTAGGCGTGGTGCTGGATCGGCGCGCCAAGACAGCGCGAATGCTGTATATAGCGGCAGCGTTGCTGGTAGCGTCGACTAGCTTTGCTGTACCGCTGTTACGCCGATTCTTTGACTTCACGATACCGACTTTAGCAATGATTGGCCCAGTGGCTGGCGTGGTGGTAATTGCCGCTCTGTTGCAATGGCATCTGGCCCGCCGTGCTGGTAAAATCTATCAGAATAGATAGAAGTTAATAAATAAAAACACCCCTTCGTGCAGGGGGCGTTTTTATTGTTGCTGCTGAGAGAAATTTGGTTTAGTAAACCTTCAGCAATACTTCGCCGCCTAGTTTGGCTTTAGCGGCTTCGGCGCCAGTCATGACGCCCTTGCTAGTGCTAACTAGGACGATGCCGCGGCCTTGCTTGACCTTCGGAATATCGGCGCTAGAAACGTAGATGCGGCGGCCTGGTTTAGAGACGCGCGCTAGCTCGGTAAAAGCCGCGTTCTCGCCATTGTTATTGATGGTGATGACGAGCGTACCGCGCGGCTTGCCGTCCTCAAGCTTGACGTCGGCCAGGTAGTGATTCTTGACCAATTGCTCGGCGACGATTTTCTTGAGCTTGCTAGTAGGTACGCGCACTTCAGTTTTACCGACTAGTGCGGCATTGCGGATGCGGGGCAGGAGATCCGCGATTGGGTCAGTAGATTGTAAACTCATATCTTTTTCTCCTTTCCTTTACCAACTACTCTTTGTGACGCCTGGGATATTACCTTTGCTGGCTTCTTCGCGGAAGCGAATGCGGCTCATGCCGAAGCGGCGCATATAGCCGCGCGGACGGCCATCAGACATATCGCGAAATTTGCGCCGAGTTGGGCTAGAGTTGCGCGGTAATTTCTGTAAAGCATCAGGGTCGGTAGCTTTTAGAGCGGCGCGTTTAGCGGCAAACTTCTTGATCAGTTTCAAGCGTTTTTTGTCGCGGGCGATCATAGACTTTTTCGCCATTATCTGTCCTCCTTTTCAAATGGTAGGCCAAATTTCTCGAGCAATGCGCGCGAATTTTCCTTGCTACCGTTTTTGATTACGAACGTTACTTGCAGGCCGTGTACTAGCTGAGTTTCTTCAAATGTCAACTCTGGAAAGATTGACTGGTCGGTGATACCGAGGTTGTAGTTGCCGCTCTTGTCAAATTTACTGCCGACGCCGTGAAAGTCGCGAACACGCGGCAAGCTAACGTTGACTAGGCGGTCAAGAAACTCGTACATGCGAACACCGCGCAAGGTTACCATCACGCCGATTGGCGAGCCCATGCCTTTGCGAATCTTGAACGTAGCAATTGATTTTTTGGCTAGGCGTTCGACTGGCGCTTGGCCAGTGATACGCGTTAAGGTATTTTTGACGGCGGCAAGCATGCGCTTGTCGTCTTTACTTTTGCCGGTACCGACACTCACGACGATTTTCTCGAGGCTAGGAACCTGGTTCACATTGTCGAGATTCAATTCGGCCTGTAGTTCCTTGAGGTACGTTTCGTTGTACAAGGCTTTCAGGCGAGGAGTGTAAACGGCTGATTGTTTAGCTTCTGCCATTATTTAATCTCCTTATTATTAAGTTGGCGGGCGACGCGAACTTTAGCGCCATCTTTGGTTGAGTAGCCAACACGGCTAGTTTGAGCAGATTTTTCGTCGACGACGAGCGCCAGTTTACTTAAGTCAACCGCTACTTGAATATCCTTTTTGCCGCCGCGCGGATTGAGCTGGTTCGGGCGGATGTGGCGAGTCTTGACGCCGACGCCTTCAACTAACGCTGCATTTTGCTGCGGCAAGACGGCTAATACTTTACCAGTGGTGCCTTTGTTGGCGCCAGCGATAATTTTGACAATATCGTCTTTGTGAATACGCTGAGTCATTAGAGTACCTCCGGAGCCAGGCTGACGATCTTCATGTAGCCCATGTCGCGTAGTTCGCGCGGCACCGGGCCGAAGACGCGTGTGGCCTTTGGCTGCTTGTCATCGTTGATAATCACCACGGCGTTGTCATCAAAGCAAATGGTCGAGCCGTCTTTGCGGCGGATTTGGTCGCGGGTACGAACCACCACAGCCTTGACGACAGACTTCTTCTTGACGTTGCCGGTTGGGCTGGCGTCTTTGACTGAACAGACGATTACGTCGCCAACGCGAGCGTAGCGGCGGCGGGTACCACCGAGGACGCGGATGCACAATACTTCTTTGGCGCCGCTGTTATCAGCGACTTTGAGGCGGGATTCTTGCTGAATCATTATTTTTCCTCCTCGGCGTCGTGATCGTAGTCGACTTTATCGTTGACTTCGCTGTTAACGTCGCTTTTGAGCTCAACTGAGCCGACCGAGCGTTTGACGATTTCGTCGAGTTGGAAGCTCTTGCGGCGGCTAATCGGACGAGTCTCGACGATACGTACCGTGTCGCCCTTGCGAGCGTCATTCTTCTCGTCGTGCGCAGCATATTTACGAGTCACAGTGTACTGCTTCTTGTAAATCGGGTGCGTTTCGCGAGATGTCACGGTAACGGTAATCGTCTTGTCGGCGGCGTCTGACGTCACGACGCCTGTCAATGTCTTTGCCATTACTTATTCTCCTGTTCTGCTGCTAACTCTTGCGCACGGATCGCGGTGAGTAGACGCGCGATTTCTTTGCGAATTTGGCCGAGGGCGCGCGGATTGACGAGCTCGCCGGCTTTGTGGCTGCGGCGGCTGTCGAGCAATTCTTGGCGCTTGGCGGCTAATTCAGCGCGCAGCTCGTCGATTGATTTGACGACGCTGGCGGCCTTGGCGGTTTTCTTGGTTTTGGCCATTATGCTTCCTCCTTCTTAACAAATCGGACGCGGACTGGCAATTTGTGGCCGGCGAGGCGCATAGCTTCGCGGGCGATTTCTTTGCTAACGCCCTTCATCTCGAACATAACCGTGCCAGTTTTGACCTTGGCGACGTAGTACTCAGGATTGCCTTTACCGCCGCCCATTTTCAAGCCCAAAGCTTTTTTGGTGACTGGCGTGTGCGGGAAAATGCGAATCCAAATCTTACCGCCGCGCTTGATGTAACGAGTCATCGCCTGGCGGGCCGCCTCGATCTGGCGGCTGGTAATACGTTCGTTGTCAAGGCTCTGCAGACCGTAGTCGCCAAATGCGACATAGTTGCAGCGCGTAGCGTTACCGCGGTTTTTGCCGATGCGGACTTTGCGGTGAGCAACTTTTTTTGGTAATAACATTACTTCAAGCTCCTTTCACCTTTGTAAATCCATACTTTGACACCAACGATACCAGTACCGTTCGGACCTTGAGCGCGAGCGACGTGAAAATCAACGTCGGCGCGCAGCGTATGCAGTGGCACTGAACCTTCGATAAACTTTTCGCGGCGGCTCATCTCGGCACCGTTAAGCCGTCCTGCGACTTCGATACGGATACCTTTGGCGCCAGCGTTGCGGCTGCTTTGAATTGCCATCTTAACAGCACGTCGGAAGTTAGCGCGGCGTTCTAGCTGATGCGCAATGTTTTCGGCGACGAGCTTGGCGTTTAATTCTGGCCGGCGTACTTCTTCTACATTGATACGAATCGGCAAGCTGACGATTTTTTCGATTTCTTTCTTGAGCTCAGCGATGCCGGCGCCGCCACGGCCGATCACTACACCAGCTTTGGCGGTGTAAATGGTGATAGTAACAAGATTGGCGCTACGCTCGATTTCGACTTTAGCGATTGTCGGGCGCGACGAGAATTTTTTCTCGATCAAGCTGCGAATCTTGCCGTCTTCGGCTAGCCAAACCGCAAAGTCTTTCTTGCTGGCGAACCAGCGCGAGTTCCAAGCTTTGCTGGTCTGGAGGCGGAAGCTCAACGGGTTAACTTTCTGTCCCATTTATTTCTTCTCCTCTTTTTCTGCTGGCTTAACAGCTTTTGCTTCAGTCTTCTTGGCAGGTTTCTTGATAACTTTCTCGACGCCCGAGACCTCGACTAGAATGTGGCTCGATTTTTTCTCGAACGGCAAGGCACGTCCGCGCGAAGCTGGCTTGTAGCGGCGCATGCGCGAACCAGCGGTAACACTAAGCGTAGTGATTTGCAGGCTGCGAGCGTCTAGGCCGTGATTCTCAACGGCGTTAGCAGCGGCACTTTTGATGGCTTTCTTGACAGCCAGAGCGGCGCGCTTCGGCGTGTGGTCAAGGATAACTTCGGCGTCGGCAACGCTGCGGCCGCGCACCAAGGCGGCGACTAGACTGACTTTGCGCGGTGCCTGGTCAACGCCTTTGATCATCGCGCGAACTGTGTGAATAGTTGCTTCGGCCATTATTTCTTATCCTTTCCACCGTGCTTGCGGAACTTGCGGGTCGGGCTAAACTCGCCGAGTTTATGACCAACCATATTTTCAGTAATAAGCACCGGTACGTGTACGCGACCGTTGTGCACTGCAAAAGTGAACCCGACCATCTCTGGCGTGATCGTACTACTGCGTGCCCAGGTCTTTATCACGGTGCGGTCGCCAACTTTCAGCGCTGCCACTTTTTTGGCAAGCTTCGCGTCGACGAATGGGCCTTTTTTGAGTGAACGACTC
>JABCOL020000006.1 GCA_013333625.2 Candidatus Saccharimonadota bacterium
ATCGCCTCCAAAACTTGGTCGACGTTCTGCCCCGTTTTAGCAGAAATATGAATAATTTCGCTTTCATCGCAGCCCAGCAGATTCATCACTTGCTTGGACACGCGCGGCACATCAGCAGCCGGCAAATCAACCTTGTTCAGCACCGGGATAATCGTGAGGTCTTGCTCCATCGCCAAGTAAACATTCGCCAGCGTCTGCGCCTGAATGCCTTGGCTGGCATCAACCACCAACACCGCACCCTCGCAAGCCTGCAACGAGCGGCTAACTTCATAGCTAAAATCAACGTGGCCGGGCGTGTCGATGAGGTTGAGGTCGTAGACAGTTGGCTGAGTCAGCCCATTCACTCCAACACCTGCACAAGCCCGAGAACCAGACTGCGCTAAGCGGGTGGCAGTCGATGAGGTAGCGCCCGCTTCTGAAGAAATCTCTGATTTTTCAGAAGAAGAGGCGGATCGACTGGCAGGACCCGCGTCTAGCGACCGACGTGAAGACTCTGCAAGAGTCTTCGACGATGGGAGCGGTGATGTGCCACTCACTTTCACCTCCTGATATTCATATCTCATCCGCACTGGCGCGAGCTTAATTGTGATCCCCTTCTCGCGCTCCAAATCCATACTATCAAGCAGCTGCGACTTCATCTCGCGCTTCTCCACCGTCCCCGTCATCTCCATCATCCGATCCGCCAGCGTCGATTTGCCGTGATCAATATGGGCGATAATGCAAAAATTGCGGATACGTTCCACCCTAACGCCTCACTCTGCCGAATAGCAGCTGTCGTAGTTTCGCAACAATCGGATCCGCCTCTTCAAGCTTAAATACTTTGCTTAAAGCTATATATACCGCAAAACTCACCACCACAATAACAGTAAACTTCGGGAAAACCGCCATAAAATTCATATCGCGCGACTGCAACTGTAGCATCTGTACTACAAAATAAGTCACCACACCCATAATTGCACTGGCAATCATCATAGTAATAATACTGTGTAGTGTCTTGCGATTAAAAATACCTGGCGTACGTACGTGCAGTATAGTTAGCAAAATCGCAATCTCTACCACCGAGACAATCGATTGCGCCCAAGCCAAACCAAACACTCCCCAGCCGAACAGCTGCGTGAAAATTATTGCCAATACAATATTCAATGATATCGTCGCTATCGAAATATACAGAGGTGTTCGCGTGTCTTGCTGCGCGTAGAACGTTCGCGCCATAATATGATAAAGCGTCCGGAAGAATATCGATATCACCAACGCGCCGAGAACACTAGCAATCGCCGGCTGCCCGCCGTTCTTGATGAATGCCACCACATAACCACGCGCAAAGAAAGTAATCACGGCAATCGGCAAGGCCAACCAGACAATCCAGCGGAAAACCGAGCGCAGTTCTTTCTTAAATAAATCAACTCGCCCTTCCGCTAGCCGTTCAGTCATCCGCGGAAAAGCCGCATTGCTAATAGCTACGCCAACTAGATTCACTGGCATCAAGCTCAAACTAGACGCCTGCTGATAAACACGCATAATTCCGTCGCCCATCCGTGACGCTAGATTAATTTCAACAATTCCATTAAAATAATCAATCCCTTGATCAATTGAGCGCGGCGGCAGAAGCTTCAAGACTTGGCGAAAACCTTTGTTGCGCCAAGAAATCACCGGGCGATAGTCAAAGTTTACGCCAATCAGACCAATTGAACTAACCACCAGCTGCAAAATTGCCCCTAGCACCACGCCAAGCGCCACGCCCATAATGCCGCCCTCAAATATCTGCCAACCAAAGACATTAATGCCATTAGTAAAATATTTGGCACCGACGACGATACCTAGATTATAGATGGTTGGTGCAAGCGCCAAAAAAGTAAACCGGCCGATTGCCTGCTGCATACTCGATACTACCGTCGCAATCGCAAACAAAAACGGATTGACGGCAATTATACGCATCATACTCACCGCCAAAGCATGTCCTTGTTCGCCAAAGCCCGGGCCAACAACATAGCGCACCAGCGGGTCGGCAAAGATGATAATCAGCACGCTAGTGATTAACGTGAATACCGCAAAGAGATTCAGCAAGCTTGAACTCAGCTCCCACGCCGATCGCTTATTGCCGCTCGCCAAACGCTGATTAAACACTGGGATAAACGATACGCTCAAAGCGCCCGACACTAGCAGGAAATACATAAAATCCGGCACGGTAAACGCCGCTACATAAGCATCAGCACCCACTTTATAAGTGTCTAGGTACATGCCATTAATTAAACGATCGCGGTAAATCCCCAGCAAGCTTGACAGCATTGTCGATCCAGACAGCAGAATTGCCGCCCACTGTACTGACAATTTGCTATTCGCTTTCGCAACAACCGACCGTACTCGACTTCCTCGCCTCGCCATAGTTTATGCGTGTAGTTTTACTTCCTTTGGCAGCACCGCATCCTTCATGTATTTAGCGGCGTCTTCTTCTTCGAGAGTTTCGTTTTTGAGCAAAGCATCCTTGAGCTTTTCAAGCACTGCCCGGTTCTTGCTGAGTATTGTCTCGGCACGAGCCGACGCTTCCTTGATTAGCGCCTCGACCTCGTTGTCGATCTCTTGTGCTGTCGCCTCTGAATATGGCCGGTCGTGGGTAATTTTGTCAAAAACCATGCCGCCATTGTCCTCGTGGAAGACTTGGTCGCGCAGTTTAGAGCCCATGCCTTGTTCAACTATCATATTGCGGGCAACTTTAGCGGCGTGGCGCAAATCACTGCCAGCGCCAGTAGTGATACCATCATCACCGTAAATCAGCTTCTCGGCAATCCGGCCGCCCAGCGCCCGCGCTAGAATATCTTTGAACTCGTAAACATTAGTGTAACTTCTGTCTTCTGGAGGCAAGAACCACGTCACACCGCCCGTACCGCCGCGCGGAATGATAGTGATTTTGTGTACTGGATCGCTATCTGGCAAGACATGACCAACAATGGCATGGCCGGCTTCGTGATAAGCAGTTAATTCCTTTTCATGGTCGTTCATTACTTTAGCTTTGCGCTCCGGGCCGATAGCCACTTTTTCAAAAGCTTCGGTCAGGTCGTCATTCGACACTTTCTTGGAGTTGCGCCGCGCTGCAATAATTGCCGCCTCGTTGGCAATATTCGCCAAATCGGCACCGCTAGAGCCAGCCGTTTTGGCTGCCAGCTTATCGAGATTGACTGTGTCGTCAGTCGGCTTATTTTTGAAATGAACTTTCAAAATAGCTTCGCGATCTTTGCGCTCCGGCAAACTAATCGTCACGTGCCGGTCAAAGCGGCCTGGTCTGAGCAATGCCGGATCAAGCACATCAGCCCGGTTGGTCGCCGCGATTACAATCACATTGGTGTCCGCTTCAAAACCGTCCATTTCTACCAAAATTTGGTTTAGCGTCTGCTCGCGCTCATCATGACCGCCGCCCATACCGCTGCCGCGTTTGCGCCCGACGGCGTCAATCTCATCGATAAAAACAATCGCCGGCGCGTTTTTCTTAGCCTTCTGGAAAAGGTCGCGCACGCGGCTGGCACCAACACCGACAAACATTTCAACAAACTCTGAACCAGAAATAGAGAAGAAAGGTACATCTGCCTCACCAGCGACTGCCCGCGCTAGCATTGTCTTGCCGGTACCTGGATCGCCGACTAGCAGCACACCCTTCGGGATTTTGGCACCGAGACTTTGATATTTTTTCGGATGCTTGAGAAAGTCAACGACCTCTTGTAAATCCTGTTTAGCATTATCATTGCCAGCGATATCGTCAAACACCACCCGCTCTTTATCAAGGCCGTATAGCCTAGCCTTACTTTTACCAAAACTCATCGCCTGGCTATTCTGGCCCTGAGCTTGCCGCATCATAAAAACAAACAGCGCGCCGATCAGCAGCACCGGCAAAACCACCGTCATCAAAGTCAGCATCAAAGAATTATCAACTGGCGCGCTATCCGAAACAACTGCACGGCCTTTTTCGTTAAGTATATTGTCTTTCAGCAGCGACGAAACCCCGCCGCCTAAGTATGTCCGCTTAGATGGTTTATTTTCACCTTTCATGGTCACCTGAAGGTCGCCGCCTTGACCTTCGATCTTGGCTACTTTGCCTTCGTTGGCGTCTCGAATCACCTGAGCGATTGGTACTTCCTGGAGCGGCTTAGCCGGCATAAATGCCGCGTATAGCGACAAGCCAATCAAAACGATAATTGCCCAGAATAGACCGAGCCGAACTTTATTACTCACCTTTTGTTTACGAGGTTTAGGCATTGAAATATGTATCCTTTCGTGGTTTTATAATCAAATTCAGAATATCTCTGTAATTATACCACCTTCGCGCAGTAAGTTCGAGAGGCAATTTCTAATTGCACGCCATCGCCGACATCAATTTTAGCGCCCGGCCGCGCCGTCTTGATAGCCAGCAAAGCCCGTTGAGTACGCGGCCGAGTCGGGCGCAGTCCGCCAGTTTGTCTGGCAATATCGCTCGCTAGTAACTCTACCGCTATGCTTTCATCAATCTGCGACAAAAAATACCGCGAACCGCTATTGCGCAACGTGATCCGCTCAGTTTCGCGTTCAATATCTTTCCGTAAAGCTAGCTGTCTAGCACGCAACTGCAATATTTTTATAATTGCGCGTCGATTAACAACACTTTTTAGTGCTTTTCTGACACGATTGCGTTGATAAAGACCGCTTGCGTTCGTTGCGTCCTCAACCCACTCCAAGCGGTGCTGCAGCGCATAATCATACAATTGCGTCTTGGTAAAAGAAATCAGCGGACGTTTAACTCCTGTGCGCGCTAACACAGCCAACCCGCGCCATCCCGTACCTCGCTCAATATTGATAGCAATTGTTTCGGCAACATCTTCAGCATGATGCGCCGTAACCAGCACCGCGCCAAACTTCTGCGCCTGTGTTAGCAAAAAGTCATACCGCTTCTGGCGCGCTAATTCTTCGCTAGCATTCGGCCCGAGATTAAGCGCCGTCGAAACGAACGGCAGATTATATTTCTGCGCCAACGCTGCCACAAACCGTGCATCAGCGCGCGAAGCCTCGCCGCGGATTCCATGTTCGACATGCGCTACAATTAGCCGATGTTTCGACCGGCTTAGCATATCCAATAAACACACGCTATCCACGCCGCCAGAAACTGCCACCAGGTACGTCATATTGCTTTTATTATAATCCATCAGGACGCTGGCGTTAACTGATACTTATATACAGTAATATATTTATAAATAGCGCGTACTGCCAAATGGAATCTTGGTGCGAACCGCCTCGGTATTAAGCGTACTAGCAGCGTGAATAGTCCGAGCGCCGTACCGCTGATTAATCTCGTCAATCGCCCAAGTGGTTTGCCGCTCGCGCGCTAATTCGTCGCCAAACAAACTCAGTTGATCGCTGGTGCTGTTATACAGATTATAACAATGCACGCCTATCTCGCGTATATCGCCAGCCGGCGCCTGGCAGAATAGCTCTTCGGCCACGCGCCACAACGCAGCATCGCTAAACATTGGCAGCGGCGCTAAATATTTACGCTGCCAGTAATTACCCGCGCGACCCCAGCGTCCATTATTCGACGATAGCTTTGAGCTGCTACCCACACCCGCCATTCGCACATAAATACCGACGCCGCGCGCCGACTTGCGCTGCGAACGCAATTTTTGTCCAACCGCCTCGACTAAATTATGTAATCGAGCGGCTATTTGTTGCCGCGGCATATTGCGCTCCTCTAGTACGTATTGGCGGCCGCATGTTTTAACGTCGCTTATCAAATCATCGACTTCCCAGCCATGCAGACGTTGATACCATTTTTCACCATTAATACTATGAAAAGCAGTATGAAGCGCCTCTGGCGACGATTCATACATTTGCAACGGCGTAAAAATACCCACCGCGTTCAGCCGCTGCTCGTTGTGCCGCGCAATTCCCGTTAGATCGCGTAAAGTTAATCTAGCTAACACCGTTTGTACATTTTGCGCCGTCACGACATCAAGCCCGTCAGGTTTGTGCAAGCTAGCCGCCATCTTGGCCCAGAAACGGTTAGTACCGATACCGATATTACAACGCATGTACGAGCCTACTTCGGTACGCAACCGCTGCTTTATCTCTTTGCCGATGGTTTCTAAACCGCGCGACCGCATAGATTCGGGCGCTACTGCAAAATCAATTATACCTTCATCAATGCTTTTCATTACCACCGCTGGGCTGTAACTGTTCATGATTCGTAGCAGCTGCCGATATACCCAGCGATATTTCGGCGGATCGCTGTCGAGCGCTACTAGCTCGGGACACAGGTGTTTAGCTTGGCGGTATTTCATGCCAGCCTTAACGCCGTAAGCTTTCGCTTCGTAACTCACGGTGATAACCGAAGTATTCTCGACCAAACGATTAACTACCGCCACTGGCCGCCCGCGCAGCAGCGGCCGCGACTGCTGTTCAATGGTCGCAAAACAACTATTGAGATCTATATGCATAATCAGCGGTAATGTTTGATTATGTCCTAAGTTTAAGCCATTCGAGAAGGATTGCTTTCTTTGGCTAGCTGATTCAGCCATGCTCCGCCTCGCGCGTCAATCGCCAAGTCAACCGCTCGCTATCGAATTCCAGCCGATAATCAGCTTGCCCGTCCGTCACATCAAAAATATGCATCGTTCGCCGTCCTTTAGCTACTGGATGCCGCAAACCTAGCTCGCTTACTTCAATCTCACGTCCGTTCGGACGCCTAAACCGCCGCGGCACGCACAATTCTAAACCGCTGCCAAACGTCGCAATAACTTCTACTCGTTCATTCAATTCTAGCTCATCGTTCACGGCAAAATTATAGCACAGAATAGCAAACCGCCCTTGACACAGAAGGGCGGCTCACTAGAGAAGTACGGGAAATATTTCTCGAAGCATATTGTCCGCCAGCTTCATTAAATTATCCTTAAAAAACCTAGCTTGCCACCGATTACTGTTATCTGCTATAATCTACAGTGCTTTACTCTTGCGGCACTGTAGCTCAGTTGGTTAGAGCGTAGGACTCATAAGCCTAAGGTCACTGGTTCGATCCCAGTCAGTGCTACCAAAGAAAGCCCCCCGCCTTTGCCGCGGGGATTTTTCTTTGCGCTTAAACTACCGCTAAAACGCAAAATCCTCAACGTCTAGCAGGTCATTACGGCGATTAATAAATTCACGCAGCTCTACCGTTGTACGCGGCCGATTCCAGGTGGCATTCTCGTTATGTAATGAGTTATTTGATTCGGTGACTTCCATTTTTATTTTTCCTTTTTGTATAAGTTAATTACTTATACTTTTAGTATAACACAAACTTGCCAAAAAAGCAATAGCTTTTTACAAAATCTTTTGACTTCGCCAGACCGCTTATGGTATAAATAAGATAAGGATTATCAAGACAAACATGAATACTCTCATCGCTGTTAGCATCATCGCCCTGGCAGGACTTATCCACGCTAGCTTTCAGTTAAGCGTTAGTATGGCTACATCTCTATCGGGGCATGCCTTAGGACGCAAGCTGGCCGCTCGGCGCACGTTACGGCTGCTATTTAGCTTTGTAGCTGGCGCCTTCACTATGACGCTTTTGTGTGTTAGCTTCGCTAGTTATGCTATCGGTGTATTCGCGCCGCACAGTAATTTGTTGTGGATCACTTTGACTGCCGGTCTGATGATCGTTGGCTTGGCGGTTATCCTTTTTTACTATCGTAAAACCGAAGGTACTGAGCTATGGATTTCACGCAGTTTTGCCCGATTCTTGCGTAAACGCACCGCCAAAGCCAGCCTTGCCGCCGAAGCGTTTAGTCTAGGATTGACTAGCGTTGTTGCAGAACTACTATTTACTATCGTGCCAATCATTACCGCAGCCTGCGCCATCATCGGGCTGCCGCCGATTTGGCAAATCGTTGGCGCAGCAGGTTATACGCTAGCTGCTTCGCTCGGATTACTCATCGTCGCCCTATTGATTGGCAGCGGACGCCAACTGAGCCGCATCCAGCGCTGGCGCGAACAAAACAAATACTTTTTACAATTCGCTGCCGGTCTGGGTTTGATTATCCTTGGTTTTTATATATACGTTAATACTGTTTCCGACTTAATCATTCAGGTGAACGCTGTATGAAAGTTACCGTTTTCAAACGAGGCAAGCGCCCGCCAGAAGATTTCGATGCCAAAAAGCTGCGCGCTAGCCTATACGCCGCCTGCCTTAGTGCTAAAAGCCCCGAAGGGTTAGCTCGCAATTTAGCCGATCAAGCTGCTCGCGAGGTCGAAGCTTGGAGCGGCCAAAAATCAGATATCACCACCACCGATATTCGCGCGCAAGCTGGACGATTTCTAGAACATAATCATCCTGATGCAGCATATTTATATAAACACCACAAAAAAATGATGTAGGAGACATGAATGGCGAAGAGACACAATAAATTTGATTACGATTTAATAGTTATCGGTAGCGGAGCTGGCGGATCAGCCGCTGCCACTATCGCCGCTCGCAATGGCGCGCGTGTAGCGATTATCGAGGAAGACACCTTTGGCGGCGATTCGCCTAACTGGAGCGATGTACCAACCAACGCCTTATTACACGTCGCGCACCTCTATGATCAAGCACGCCACGGCGCCAAGTTCGGCTTACGCTCTAACACGCTTGGCTACAATTATCCGAGTATTCGCGCCTGGAAAGATCTCGCCGTTAAGCGAACTGGGGCTGCCGGTAATCGCAAATTTTACGAAAACCAAGGCATTACTACCTATACTGGACACGCCCACTTTCTGTCGCCCAATGAAATTTCCGTTCGACGCAAGCACATTAGCGCCGAAAGATTCCTGGTCGCTACGGGTTCGCACTGGGTAGCTCCAGAAGTACCAGGATTAGACGAAATCCCATTTTTGACAGCGCGCACCATCTTAGAGTCGATGCGTCCACCGAAGAGCCTTTACATCATAGGTGCTGGCAGCGTTGGCGTCGAGATAGCGCAACTGATGGCCACTTTCGGTACTAGGGTTTATTTGACTGATATCGCCGCCCGCATTTTACCAAAAGAAGACGAAGAAGTCGGCGAGCTGCTAGAAGCCTACCTCAAGAAGCATAAAGGCATTACGTCATTGACGCAAACACGAACGGTCGCAGCAGTCAAAGACGGACTCGGCTACCGCGTATCATTCCTGCGCGGCGGTGTCGAAAAGTCGGTACGCGTCGAGGATATCTTGGTGGCGACTGGACGTCGGCCAAACCTTGATTTAGGACTAGAGAACGCCAGCGTCCAATACGATCCAACCGGCATCCATGTTAACGAATATTTACAGACAAGCGCACGCCACATTTATGCAGCTGGGGATATTATTGGCAACTCTGAGCACACGCATACTGCACTGCTAGAATCGCGGATTGCTGCTCATAACCTTTTTTCAAAGAATCAAATCGCGCCAGATTATACTGCTACGCCGCGGACAACTTTCACCTTTCCGGAAGTATCGTCTGTCGGCCTAACCGAAGACGATTGTATCAAACGCGACCTCAAAATCAACAAAGCCATGGCACCGCTATCAATCATCGGCCGCTCCAACACCAGCGATTTCCGCGACGGCTTCGTCAAGCTAGTATGCGACAAGAAAGGCGTTATAGCCGGCGGCACTATTGTCGCGCCGAATGCTAGCGATAGCATCCACGAAATCGCCCTAGCTGTGCGGCACGGCCTAATCGCTAAAGACTTAGCAGACACGCCGCACGTTTTCTTGAGCTGGAGTGAAGCTATTCGGGTCGCTGCTAGCAAATTAGCTTAAACCAGTCAGTTAACCAAGAAAAAAGCTCAACTTTTGGTTGAGCTTTTTTCTTGGTAGCGGGGGCTGGATTTGAACCAGCGACCTCTTGGTTATGAGCCAAGCGAGCTGACCAGGCTGCTCCACCCCGCGATACGGGTACTATTATAGCAAACTGTGTGTCACTTCTGCAAGCGCGAAGCAGCAGTTTTGCCATTCAGAAAATCAATCCATTGCTGGAAGTTTGACTTGTGCACGGCAGGCGTATTGTTGCGTGGAGCTGTTTTAATATAAGATGAGTTATTGTCCTGGCTATCGAGAGATTTTACTGCAGCGCTATTCTCTGGCAGTATTAGCTGCTTCTCGCCAGGATCTGCCAGACCTAACTTGCTGCGCGCTTCTAGCTCTTTATATTCATCGCTCTTATAATAGTTCTGCTCGTATTTCAGTGTCTCTACTTCTAGCTGCGCCAGCCGTAATTGTTGTTTTTTTTCGTCAAGCGCTCGTTGGGCGCTAAAATTCGTCTGGATCGTCGACATTGTACCCATCACCCAGCTAACCGCAATGATAATCGCCAACAACAGCACCAATCCATTAAAGTTCGCGTAATTGAACCAGATATAATGCAGTTGTTGGCGTAATCTTTCAACAAGTTTCATCTATCAACTATTATAAACCATGAGCGGTAATCGAGATAGCGAGATAAAACGACTCTTATTGGCGACGACGGATGATAGCGTATACGCCGGCAGCGCCGCCTAGCACCAGCACGCCAGCACCGATAATATAACCGTATAGGCTATCGCCAGTTTCAGATAAGCGTCCGCTGTTAGCGGTAGTCTTGCCATTCTTTGCTGGAGCTCCAGGTTGATTGCCACCATTAGCTGGCGTAGTATTCTCCGACCGCTCATAAATTATAACCGGATCGTCGATAACGCCGTTAGCGGTCTTATCCATGTCGCCAAAGCCGCCATCGGTAATTGAGTATTCAACAATAGTGCGTTTGCCATCGACTGATGTTTTGAATGTGACTTTCTCGGTAATATCGGTAGCATTAGCGCCATTAATACTGTACTTGATTACTTTTAGGCGATTAACTTTGTAGATACGCGATAATTCGAGAGTAATTTTGGTAGTATACCCAACCGCTGGCTGCGCGTGCCCGTCACAGTTGATAGTAAACTTGGTCGAGCCCTGCATCTGATAACCATTCGGAATATTTTCCGGCTGTCCTACCGCGGTAGCGTTTTTGATATTGTAGCATTTATCGCCTGAGGTAGACAGCGTAATATTGGTATTGTCTGCTTGGCGAATTGTTTGCTTATTGACAAAGGTCTGGACAACAATCGCATCTAGGCGTGCCTGAAGGTTTGTCTTAACGGCTTGATCCTGTACTTTATCGACTAGTGTTCGCGCATGCGCTATAGACTGAGCAGTTTTCTGGCTTTCAGCATCGGCAACAGCTGCCTGCGCGGCCGCCTGGGCGTCAGCTTCTTTCTTCTGAGCGGCAGTAACTGCCGAATTGAGCTGTTGTATCGCGGAACTAATATCAGCTGGCGTCGAGCTAGCAGCGGCCTCAACGTTCTTGGCATGCTGCAAAGCAGATTTGACTGCAGGATCGTTTCGGATATACGCTGGCTGCGCTTCCGCCCGAACGATCGCATCATGCAGGGTAGTTTTGTCTGGTCGTAGAGCATCGAGAGCCGCTTGCAACTCTGACGCCGCCGCTTGCAGGCGCATTACCGATACTGAAGCATCGTTGTAGACTTGTTTAGCTTGCTTAATTTTAGCCTTTAGCGCATTGGCAGTGTCAGCACTCATACCAGTCGTATCGACAGCCTCAGCTTTAGTAATAAGTGTGCCAAGCGTTTGTTTAGCATTGCTGAGCTGCTGCGATATAGCGTCAAGACGCACCTGCAGAGCAGACTTGACCGACGCGTCTTGGACAGCGTCAA
>JABCOL020000007.1 GCA_013333625.2 Candidatus Saccharimonadota bacterium
ATTCGTCGGCCTAAGGTGGGGGGCATGATTGGGGTTAAGTCGTAACAAGGTATCCGTACCGGAAGGTGCGGATGGATTACCTCCTTTCTAGGGAGAATAAATGCCAATTTGTCGAGTAATCACAAATTGAGCTAGGTCGGTCTCGTAAATATGCTGAGCTTACATATTTACAATAGTCCTCTCGAGGACGAGACAAAGTTCAAAACCTTCTCTACGATAAACCGATTGATGAATTGCACAATCAAGTTGTTAATATAAAACCCTCTCGTCTATGAGAGGGTTTATTTTATGTGACAAAAGCTATCCTCTAAAGAATACGCCAATGAGGAGGTTCAGGATTATGCTGTGTAGGCTTAGCATGACAGCAAAGCCGATGCCACAAGTAATGAGCCCCCACATCTTAAAGCGATCATAGCTACTGACTCCGCCAGCCAGATTGTCTGCTATTTTTTGGTGGTAAACAGTAAACACTGCTCCAGCCCCTAAGATCAAGAGGCCTACTCCGAATGCGGTAAAACTAAATTCATACATATGTACAATTATACACTTGTCATAATAAAAAAGATACGGTACAATGTAATAAGTCTTGGCGATTGGGGGCATAGCTCAGTTGGCTAGAGCACCTGCTTTGCAAGCAGGGGGTCCAGGGTTCGAGTCCCTGTGCCTCCACCATCAAGACTGAATGAGGGCGATTAGCTCAGCTGGTTAGAGCGCGTCACTGATAATGACGAGGTCGGAGGTTCAAGTCCCTCATCGCCCACCATTTATGATCATCTGTTCGATCATATGGGCGCTTAGCTCAGTTGGCTAGAGCATCTCGTTTACACCGAGAGGGTCGGGGGTTCGAGTCCCTCAGCGCCCACCATGAATTTTGTTAGCGAATTTATCTATTAAACAACAAATTTTTAATCAATGTCTGCATCGTATCAATGAAATATCCGTCTATACCGTAGGCGGATATTTCATTGTGATTACGGTCTGCTTAGGTATAACACTTTAGCCTAATTATTGCAACAAATGAGGCTATTTAGTTGCTGCCCGACAGAGTAACTGTTCACGATTATCATCTTGTTTCTGGTGTTATAATTTGTTAATTTAGAGATAGCATGAGTGAGCAACTGTCAGATAGTACACTCCCTGTTGATAAAAGAAAATGGTACGAATATAGTCCTAGAGAACTTGTTGCCAGGGCGCTAGGAAGAGCTTCCATAAAAGGAGCTCCAAAAGAACCGATTTCTATGAGGATTGCAAACTTTCTGTGTGAGAAGGAAGGTGACAAGTGGAGTGAGGAACGCCTCAAGCCTGATTCGTGGCGTCGTATGCCGCCTGGAATGCGCAGTGCTAAAGGAGGTTTGGGGTTAGACCAGACTGCCGATAGTACGGTGGAACCGGGATTGGTAATTGAGCTTAAGGAAGGTGGTGCGAAGGAGCGCACGGGGAAGCGGATTTTAGCAAAACGGGAAGCTCGTGAAAGGGGCGATTGATACATCTTCCGTTCAGGAGAAATAACGCGACGATATTCAGTATTAATGATTGTCCAAGGTTGGAACTAGGATTACTTGCTTAATGGAGAGATGGTTATTATACTGCTAGAGTATGTATAAATATCTTGTTAAGCCACTATTATTTTTATTAACGCCTGATTTTACACATAGGCTAATTATTTTCTGTGGTTGTATGGCGCAAGCAATACCACCTCTTCGTTGGATGGTCCGTAAAATGTGGAGTTTTCAAGACAGAGCACTGCAGCAGGAGATTGATGGTGTTACTTACCACAATCCCGTTGGTCTATCGGCAGGATTTGATAAGAATATTCAGTTGTCACCACTGATGGAAACTATTGGCTTTGGGTTTGCTTCAGGTGGATCGGTGACATTGGAGCCAAGAAAGGGCAATCGACGTCCCTGGTTTCACCGTTTGCCAAAGACAAAGTCGGTAGTGGTATATGCTGGTATGCCAAATTATGGGCTGGAGACGATCAGTCGTTATGTTACTAAGAATAGGTCGCGAGTCAAGGAAATGCCGACAGTTGTTTCGGTGGCTGTCATTGCTAATAAGTCTACGAAAGATCAATTTGGTCCATGTGTCTCAGAGAATCTGATCGTTAAGGATGTAAAAAAGGCTGTAGAATATATCGTGAAGCATCAATTGGCGAGCGTCGTGGAAATCAATATCTCTTGTCCAAATGCAGGTAAAGAACCGTTTATCTACCCCGATACGCTAAATATGTTACTACAAGAGGTGGATGATATAGCTAGGAACGTGCCGTTTTGGATAAAAATGCCGCATTTGTATGATATGCAGCAGTTTGACGCACTGTTGCAGACTATTGTGAAGCATAATATCCAAGGTGTGACAGTAGCTAACTTGGTAAAAGATCGCACGATGGTGACCATCAAAGATCCACTAACCGATGAAATCCGTGGTGGGTTGAGTGGTGAGCCGACGCGTGAACATAGTTTGGAGTTAATCCGTTATGCGTATCAGAAGTATGGTGACAGATTGACGATTATTGGCGTGGGTGGAATTTTTACGGCTGAAGATGCGTACGCTAAGATCAGGGCTGGTGCTAGCTTAGTCGGTTTGATCACGGGGCTGTTCTTTGAAGGTCCGCAATTGGTCGGACGCATAAACCGCGAGCTGGTGACATTGCTCAAAAATGATGGTTTTTCTCATATTTCCGAGGCGGTTGGTGCCGATTTTAAGGAAAAGCCAAAAAAGTCGAAAAAAAGTTAAAAAAACTATTGCAAAACAACTGCAACTGCTGTATAGTTAATTACTAGTTACGCGAATGTTCAGGTGAACCTCTGGCGATACACTGCAAAACGTGCGAGGGCAGTGAAAATCAATTGAGTGTAGATAGAGGCGTTGATGATTTGACGGTTCGATTGTGCACTCTGGATGTGATGCATTGATCGTTAACAATTTGAAGAGAAGAAATTGAGTTTTTAATTGACGGTATTAGTTTATTGGTAGATTCCAATTACTAGTTAAGTCAATGCATAAAAAGGTACTCAAGGGCACTAAATGGATGCCTAGACGTATATTACCGATGAAGGACGTGGAAGACTGCGATAAG
>JABCOL020000008.1 GCA_013333625.2 Candidatus Saccharimonadota bacterium
CAGAACGAGTCGGCGGTAGAAATTTACCCTGATTTTGATAGAAGGTTGCCAGTGGTCGATCCTGACGACAGGGAGTTGTTTGTGAGTTTGGGCTGTGCAACAGAGAATCTTTGCTTGGCGGCGCAAACTAAGGGCTATAAATCTGCCGTTTCGGTTGGTGATAAGGGGGTTATCACGGTTTCGCTCGCGGAAGAGGCAGGCGTCAAACCAAGCCCATTGTTCAATCAGATAGACGCGCGGCAGACTAACCGCAGTGTTTATACTGGTGAGGAAATTGCCCTAGATTCGCTAAAGAAATTACAATCTATCCGCAGTGAAAAGGGCATCTCGGTTCATTATTACGCGCGTCAAACTAAACAGTTTAATGATATTGAGCAATACGTTCTTCAGGGCAATACGCGTCAAATGCAAAAAGAGGCGTTTAAGGCTGAATTGAAAAGCTGGATGCGATTTAATAAGAAGCATCAAGATCAAACACTTGATGGGCTGAGTTACGCCGTGTTTGGCGCGCCTAATGTGCCGCGCTGGATGGCTGAGCCAATCATGTTGATGGCCATCAATGCTAAGACGCAGAATAAGGTCGATCGCGAAAAGATAGCATCGGCTTCCCATCTGGTTCTTTTTACGACAAGAGAAAATAGTCGGCGCGAATGGGTGAATTTGGGTCGGACGCTGCAGCGTTTCTTGCTGACTGCCACGGAACTTGGAATCGCTCATGCCTATCTGAACCAGCCAAACGAAGAAGCAGAAATTGCCTCAGAAATGACGAGGACGCTGGGTCTGGACGGAGAATATCCAACCATTTTGCTACGCATCGGCTATGGCGAGCGGCAGGCTTATTCCAAGCGGCGGTCTGTTGGGGACGTTATTGCGGCGGATTGAGTGCTTTAACTTGCATATTGCATGCGATATGCAAATTAGTACTAAGAAAGGAGCGACACTAATGATTGATGTTTGGTTTGATTGTCGTCAAGACGCTAATAATAAAGATCCAGATCAGCACAGTCCGACGTTAAAGCGCTATCATGCTGAATTGTGGGCTAAACCGCTGCCTGATGGTCGTCAGCTGACCATGCTGGATCAAGGAGCATACTTAATAGCCAGTGATGGTCGGTGTCAGATTCCTGTTTCGAGCGATAATATGGCAGCTACTTTTAGGTCTTGGAAGCGGAATAGGCTACTTGTTGAACAGATGCTGCGAGAAGTTTTAACGATAGTAGAATACATTGGCTGGACAATCGGTTCAGAGATTATTTTTCCCAGCGAATTACGTGGCGGAACACAGACCATTAATCGTGCGAGAGGTTGGCACCGCAAAATTGGTGATCGATTTGACCTGACGTTAGAATGCATTGCCCGCTGGTATCAAGGCAAGGACAGCCCGCTCGCTGATGTTTTTGATCGTTATGATGACTTTTTTGAGTGGTTTGGCGATTTTCAGGGCTATGTCGATTTTTTCTTATTGCAAGATTTTGTTGATGACAAATACCAAGTTAAAATACTAACAGATTTTGATGATTTTCAATCGTCACCGTTACCTCAGACTGTTGAGCAGTATACGGCATATTTGCAAGGCTTGACTGAGGTGCTAACTCTGCGAGCTAAGCGTATTGAGCGGTATATCAATTAGCGTGGTTTTTGTGAAATACGTTGCTTAATCGACGTCTTCGGACAAAAATGTTATAATGTACTTTACTAATATGTCTCATATCACCATCCAGCCTCTCCCTGGCTACAAAGAAGTCAAGCCCTTCGTCTATGCGGGGTTCTTTCCGGTATCTAACGAGGATTATAATGACCTGAAAGAGGCAATCGAGAAGCTGAGTCTGAGCGATTCGGCGCTGCAGTTTGAGCCGGAGAATTCGCCGGTGTTGGGCTATGGTGTGCGGATTGGTTTCCTCGGTTTATTACACATGGACATCATTCGTGAGCGGCTGGAGCGCGAGTATAATCTGGATCTCATCGTCACCAATCCGAGTACGGATTATCAAGTCAGCCTGACCAATGGCGAGGAACTGGATATTAAGTCAGCCAGCGAGTTACCTGATCCAGCACAAATTACCGAGGTTCGCGAGCCGTGGATTGATGGTGAAATCGTGGTGCCGCAGGATTACATCGGTGCGGTGATTCAGCTGATTGTCGCCAAGCGCGGCCGGCAGAAAAACCTCAGTTACATCGACGAGCGGGCGCTGATTTCTTTCACGGCGCCGCTGGCGAATTTGCTGACGGATTTTTATGATCAATTGAAGTCGGTAACTAGCGGCTACGGTTCGTTTAACTATGAGCTGGCGGGTTATCAGCCGGAAGATTTGGTACGGGTGGATTTTTATGTAGCGGGCGAAATGGTCGATGCACTGAGCGTGATGTGCCACCGTTCGGAGGCACCAGGTTTGGGTCGCGAAATTGTCAAAAAGCTCAAAGATGTGGTGCCGCGTCAGAGTTTTGAAGTATCATTGCAGGCGGCGATTGGCGGTAGGTTTATTGCCCGCGAAAACATCGGCGCTTACCGCAAAGACGTCACTGGCTATCTGTACGGTGGCGACGTCAGCCGCAAGAAGAAACTCCTCGCCAAGCAAGCCCGCGGCAAAAAGCGCATGAAACGCTTCGGCAAGGTTGACATTCCGAGTGAAGCGTTTATGGTGATGTTAAAGAGAGATTGATTATCTGTGTGAGGTGAATATTTATTAGTCCGCAGTTTCCTGATTGGCAATCGGTGCTGGATGAGTTATTATAAGCAGATATTATGTCAAAGATCGAAAAGCTTATCAGAGAATATCAACCTAGCGAGTCGGTTCGCCAGCTTGTTATTCAAACCAAAATTGTGTTGCTCGTCGGTATATCGGGCGCAGGCAAGGATACGACCAAGCAGCGATTAATGCAGTCGCCGGAGTTTGCTGATATTGTGTCGTATACGACTCGCCAGCCGCGTCAAAATAAAGGTATATGGGAGCGTGAAGGTATTGATTATAACTATATTGATGAAGCGACTGCCGCTAGATTGTTGGAAAGTCATGCTTTTGTCGAGGCGAAATTTGTGCACGGTACGGTTTACGGAACCGGTGTCAAGCAGATTCAGGATATTCATGATGCTGGTAAAATTGCGGTTACTGATATTGATGTGCAAGGTGTCGATGAATATAAAAAGCTGTCCCCAGGCGTGGTAGCGATATTTTTGTTACCGCCAAATTATCAAGAATGGCGTCGTCGTCTCAGTGTACGTTACGCTTCGCAAGAGGAGTTTGATCGCGAATGGCCGAAACGCTACAATAGTGCAATTCGTGAAATTACTCATGCGCTCGAGGTGCCGTATTATCACTTTGTTATAAATGATGATATCGACGAAACTGCGCGTATTGTCCGCGAAATTGCCTCGAAACCGGACGTTTATAATCGCAAGGATGATGAAGCCAGGTTGGCAGCGCGTGATTTGCTAGAACAATTGAAAGCGGCTGGTTAGCACTCGCCTTGCAAGAGTGCTAAATGTGCGATATAATAGGAGCATGACTGAACGTCAACAGGCGATTTTAGCTGCCATCATTGAGCAATATGCCGAGATTGCGGCGCCAGTTGGCAGCGTGACGCTGGCCAAGTTATTTGGCGTGTCCAGTGCCACGATTCGCAGCGAAATGGCCAAGCTCGAGGAGATGGGCTTTATCGAAGCGCCGCATACTAGCGCCGGCCGCATTCCCACCGACAAAGGCTATCGCTTTTATGTCAATGGCATCACCGACGCGCAGATGACTGAACTGCCCAGCGGTATCGATCGCAGTGCGAGAGCGATCGAGGCGCACGTTAATTCGCATGTTGATAAGTCAGATCGGGCGATTCGCAGCGCCGTCGATAGCTTGGTAGAACTGACGGGCAACTTTGGTTTCGCATCGTTTGGAGCGCAGCTATACATGAATGGTATGACGCAGCTTTTTTCTCAGCCGGAGTTCGCTGGCGGCGATCACGTGCAGGCGATTGCTAGGCTAATTGATAATATCGAACCATGGCTGGCCGAAGCCGCGCCCAACCAGCCGCTGAATGTATTTATTGGTAGCGAAAACCCGATTGGTAAAGCAAGCGGCGCTACGCTGATTATCAGCAAATTTCGCTCGACGTTTAGCGACAGCAGCTATATTGGCGTCATCGGTCCGACGCGGCAAAACTATCGCCGGACGATGGAACTGGTACGCCGGACGGGCGCCATGCTGGAGGGGATATTATAAGGAGGAAAAAATGACAAAGCAGCACAAAAAACTTGATGAAAGAACCGAGGATTTGCAGCAGCAGCTGGGCGAGTTAACACTAGATTTGCAGCGGACGCGGGCGGATTTCGAGAATTATCGCAAGCGCGTGGAGGCGGAAAAGCAGGCGGCCCAGGATTTAGGGCAGACTAAGGCAATCATGAAATTGCTGCCGGTGATTGACACGATTGAGCGGGCGATTGCCAATGTGCCGGCAGAGCTAGCGGATAACGCCTGGGCGAAAGGCGTGGCTGGCCTGAATAAGCAGCTCGACAAACAGCTGAAGGATCTGGGATTAGAAAAAATCGATGCCAAACCTGGCACGCCGTTCAATCCTGAACTACATCAAGCGGTTCAGTTTGATGAAACGGCCGAGGGTGACAAGGAAGTCATAGCTGAGGAATTGCGTGCTGGCTATATCTTGAATGGCGCGGTGGTTCGCGACGCTATGACTAAGGTGACGCGGCAATAGGCTTGTAATTGTGCTAAACTACAATTAATCATTAACGCATAGGAGGTCGTGATGAAAAAATGGAAAATCCCAGCGATTATCGGAGGAGTGCTATTACTTCTAGTGATGATGATCGCCGGGTCTTATAACGGCATGGTGTCGAGCCGCGAGTCGGTTAATACAGCATGGAGCAAGGTTGAGTCGCAATATCAACGGCGCAGCGACTTAATTCCTAACCTCGTGAACACCGTCAAGGGCGCGGCCAATTTCGAGCAAGAGACATTAACAAAGGTAGTTGAGGCGCGCGCTAAAGCTACGCAAATCAAAGTCGACGCCAATAATCCAGATGACATAGCCAAATTCCAGCAGGCTCAAAGCGAGGTTAGCTCGTCGCTCAGTCGGCTGTTGGCGGTAGCTGAAAACTATCCTCAGCTCAAAGCAACGGAAAACTTTAAGGATTTGCAATCGCAGTTAGAAGGTACAGAAAATCGTATAACTGTGGCGCGCAATGACTTTAATGACGCTGCTAAATCATATAACACGAAGGTTAAATCTTTCCCGACAAATTTGTTAGCGGGTATGTTCGGTTTCAAGGAGCGACCGTATTTTGAGTCGGATGCTGGTGCTAATAAAGCTCCGTCGGTTAATTTCGGTACGCCAACTAAACAAGAAAATTAGCTATGCGTTGGCGAAGCTTGGCGGTCGGTCTAGTCGGATTGTCTACATTGGCAGTATTGTTCGGCTGGCTAGTAAGTGGTACGGCTTTTGCTAAGCTGGAAATCCCGGCTGCGCCGCCGCTTGAACGTCCTATAATTGACCAGACGGAAAGTTTGGTAAATGAAGATATTGACCGCATTGCGCAGCTGATTAATGCTGAGCGCCAGAAAAAGTCATTCCAAATCGGCGTGTTGATGATTCCAACGCTTGGCAGTGATGATAGTCTAGAGGAATACAGTCTCAAAGTAGCTCGCCAATGGGGTGTCGGCGACAAGAAAAAGAGTAATGGTGTATTACTACTTATTGCCAAGAATGACCGTAAAATGCGAATTGAGGTTGGTAATGGCATGGAAGGCTCGTTAACCGATGCGCGAGCTAGTCAAATTATCCGTAACACAATCGCACCGAAGTTTCGCAGCGGCGATTATGCTGGCGGTGTTGAAGCTGGCGTGAAACGAATTATCGACGCCGCGGAAGGCAAAGATCGATCAGCCGATAGCGAGGATATGGAATCGATAATCTCCTTAATATTCATCATAGTCCTCATATTTATTGTTGTAATAATAGCTACAAAAAGGGGCGGTCGATCCGGCAAGTGCCGATCAAATCGCTGGTGGTGGATTGGCGGTATCGGTTCGGGCAGCAGTTCTAACAGTTCAGGCGGCTCGTCTGGCGGCAGCTTTGGCGGCGGCGGATTCTCGGGCGGCGGTGCCAGCGGCGGTTGGTAAAACTCGAATTTGCGTATATAATTCTAATCATGCTTAAAATTTTCAAGATAATTTTAGCTATGTTTGTTGTATTATCGGCTGGAGGCTCATTTGCTAGCGCAGCCAGTTATACAAACCAAGCGGACATTGATATAATCGCTGTCTCGAACAAGGCTTATGTAGATTTTATAAAAGCAATAAATGACGAGAAGTCTGTGGCTGATGGTACGGTTATTGCTCAGACCGCCGCTGCATCGTCGGCATTCAATAATGTTGCTAGCCATAATTTCTCCTCTAAACTAGGCGTCAAATACATCAAAAAGTCAACAGAAGTTAAAAAGTATGCCGGAGAAATTAAGGTGCTGTTCGACAAAATTGCTGTCGTTTTGCGCGAAAGAGACTATAATGCCGCAAACCAATATTTGGAGCAAATTCGTAACTCTGTCAAAAAATATTCTGCAGCTATAGAAGAGATGAATGTAGCTGCTAGCGAGTCTAATTCGTATGCGGAATATTTTTTCTTACTGGTGACAATTGCTACAGCAGCTATGGCGGTTGGATCGTTTGTTTGGTTCGCTATTGTCAGAGGTAAGCAGTTGAGCTCTAGTCTTTTGGCAGCACGTAAATCGGTTGCCTTTTCGTCATTAGCTCCGCTGGTTGGCGCTGTTATCACGTATGCAACGTTTATACTAGCCAGCAATACCGGCGGTACTTACACGATTGCTTACGGTTTGATTTTGGTTGGTTCGGCAGTTTATATTCTTTCAGTTGTGCAATATATTACACTAGCCAGAAAGACGTCAGCGGTACCGCCAGTCCAGCCGACTAATACAAAATAGACAGTAATGCAAAAATCTAAATTAGCACTCTTGACACCAGAGTGCTAATTATTTATACTGAAATAGTTGGCACTCGATGCAAAAGAGTGCTAAAATGAATATAAGAAAAACCAGATGTGATCGAAACAAGAAAGGGGAATCATATGGGTAAAATTATCGGAATTGACCTTGGTACAACCAACAGCGCCTTTGCGTACATGCTGGCAGGTAAGCCAGAAGTTATCGCTAATGCTGAAGGTAACCGTACTACACCATCGGTGGTGGCGATTAATAAAAAGGGTGAGCGTTTGGTTGGGCAAGTGGCGCAGCGCCAACGTGTAACTAATCCAAAGAACACGATTTACGGTGTCAAGCGGTTGATCGGTCGTAAATTTAATGACAAGGAAGTCCAAAAAGACTTGGATATCATGCCGTACCAGATTGTCAAAAAAGGCACCGGCGTGGCGGTAAAGATGGGCGACAAAGAATACACGCCAGAAGAAGTCTCAGCCATGATCCTCAGCAAGATCAAAGCTGATGCTGAGGCATTCCTAGGCGAGAAAGTCACCGAAGCAGTCATCACTGTGCCAGCTTACTTCGACGATTCGCAGCGCCAGGCAACCAAAGACGCTGGTAAAATTGCCGGCCTGGAAGTTAAGCGCATCATTAATGAGCCAACGGCAGCTGCTCTGGCGTACGGCCTGGAAAAAGGCAAAAATGACGAAACCATCGTGGTGTTTGACCTCGGTGGTGGTACCTTTGACGTTTCCATCCTGGAGCTTGGCGACGGCGTGTTTGAAGTGAAGGCTACCAATGGCGACACCCACCTGGGTGGTGAGGACTTCGACAACATCATCGTTAACTATTTCCTGGATGACTTTAAGTCTAAAGAAGGTATTGACCTGCGCAAAGACAACGCGGCCATGCAGCGTCTGAAGGACGAAGCTGAAAAAGCCAAGAAAGAATTGTCGACAGTCACCGAATACGAGGTTAATATTCCGTTCATCACCGCTGACGCTGACGGCCCGAAGCACTTTGAGCTGAGCTTGACGCGGGAGAAGTTGGAAGATTTGGTGAAAGATTTGTTGGCGCGTTTGGACGGTCCGGTCGAGAAGGCGCTCAAAGACGCCAAACTCAGCAAATCTGACATCAATAATGTCGTCATGGTTGGCGGCATGACCCGCATGCCAGCGGTGGTTGAGCGGGTGAAGAAGCTGTTCGGTAAAGACCCAATGCAAGGTGTCAACCCAGACGAAGTGGTGGCAGTTGGTGCGGCCATCCAGGGCGGTGTGCTGGCCGGCGACGTCAAGGATGTGCTGCTACTGGATGTGACGCCATTGAGCCTTGGTATTGAGACAATGGGCGGCGTGTCGACCAAGCTGATCGAGCGTAACACCACCGTGCCAACCAGCAAGAGCGAAGTGTTCTCGACGGCTGCCGACAATCAGCCGCAAGTGGAGATTCACGTCTTGCAGGGTGAGCGCGAATTTGCCAATGATAACAAGAGCTTGGGCCGCTTTGTGCTTGACGGTATCGCACCAGCACCGCGCGGCGTGCCGCAGATTGAAGTGACGTTTAATATCGACGCGAATGGCATCCTCAATGTCACCGCCAAGGACAAAGGCACTGGCAAGGAACAATCGATTACCATCCAAAACTCTGGCAATATGAGTAAGGAAGATATTGAAAAAGCCCAGAAAGAAGCCGAACTGCACGCTGACGAGGATAAGAAAAAGCGCGAGACCGTTGACGCTAAAAACCAGCTAGAAAACGCCATATATCAGGCAAAGAAAATGCCGGATGAGTTCAAAGATAAGATTTCTGACGACGACAAAAAGGCGATTGACGAAGCGGTCAAAGAAGCAGAAAAGCACAAGGACGCTGCTGACAAGGATGAACTAGAGGCGGCAGCCAAGGCCCTGCAGGACGCCATCGTGCCGATTGGTGCCAAAATGTACCAGCAAGCTGCTGAGGACAAAAAGGCTGATGAGTCTAAGGACGACAAAAAATCTGACAAGGACGAGCCAGTCGAAGGCGAAGTGGTCGACGAGAAGTAGTAGAGTCTATCTAATTTAGGCTAATATAATACCCCGAGTTTCCGGGGTATTATATTTTTCGCTGGACGACACAGTTGAGCGGTGGAATTTCGGTAGTTGGCGGCGCGCGATAGACTAAGGCGAGGCTCTGAAAGGCGAGCAAAAACGTTATCGCTACGATAGTTCGGTGCCTCTTTCGAAAATTTCTCTACGAACAAGCCCTCACATGCTATACTAAAATTAGCATAAGGGGAATTAAGCATGGAATTAATTTTTCTATTAGTGATTGTCATCGTGATAATTAAGGTGGCGCAGAGAGGTAATAATCGACTACCTCGTCAATCCGAGGATTACCGGCGCGGTTACTGGGACGGCGTGTGCGATGCGCAGAATGGCCGTGCGAAAATTGAAGGTAGCGACGGTCAGGTCAAACTTATTACCGAGAATCAGGCTGCAGCTTCACAATTTGCTGGTTTTGTAGTAACTCGCAACGAATCTAACGAGCCTGATGTAGTATTGCCTACTAATGCTGTGCCAATTGAAGAAGATACAAATACTCCTGACGAAAAGACGCAGATTGTCAAGTGGCTATCTCCAGCCAGTAATAAAGATAAAGAGAAAAATCGTCAAACCACCATCAATGTGGCGCTCTACACGGCATCATTATTGCTAACCGCTGGTATATTATTGTTGGCGCAAACGATTGAACTTTCGGCGCAGCTCAGGTTTGGTTTGGTCTGGCTGTTTATTTTTGTCTATTATGCCATTGGCCAGGTATTATATACCCGCTTGCCAATCTTAAAGCCGGCCTCAACGGCGTTTATTGGTACGGCGCTGTCTGCTGTGCCGATTGGCGGGTGGAGCATGCATTTGCTTTTGGGGATTGATCCGGCGCTGTGCTGGTTTACTACCTCTTTCATCGGTACTTTCTTGTGTGTCGATGCTACAGTCAGGCTCAATAGCCAGCCGCTCGCCTATATTTCGCTGCTGTCGATGTTTACGATGACGACCAGCTTGCCGGCTGTTATGCATGCTCAGTTGGTGTGGTATTATGCTGCGGTGCTATTGTTCGGATGCCTGATGACCTTGGCTGCGTATTTTTCTAATCATTTTCCGCGCCAATTCACCGAGCCGTTGACGCTGGTTAATCCGTTTATCGTCCCGTCTACTTTACTTCTTGCTATCGGTTCGTCGGTGCATATGGGAACGCTTGACGTCAGCATGCTGCTGCTCATCAGCGTTATATATTATTTTACTGTTGCCCTCGTCGAGAAATCAAAGAATATGCGCACCTATGAACTAACGACGGCGCGCGTGCTGCTGCTGGCGACGACTGCTAGTTTTACTATGTATCTGTCAAATAATGATGGACTGGTCACGGGTATAGCGCTGGGTGTAGCGGCACTTGGCAATATGATTTGGTCTATTGGCTCGATGCATGCCCAAAAGCAGCCCGACAAGCAGCACGAAATAGTGTTGTGGGTTAGTTTCGCTGTGTCGCTAGTCGCTTTCTTGGTTATAGCTGGCGTCGAAATCCAACTGAGAAATATAATCTCATTTGCCTTGCTAAGTATGGTTTCGGTGGCGACTTTTGCGGCGCTTTCATTGTTGCGCCGCGCCCGTTTTGGCGGCATGGTAGTAATGTCTGGAATTTTGTTGGTGCCGGCTGGCGTCAGGCTATTTAGCCTCGACCCCATAACAGCTCTGCATGTACATTATTCTATCTTTATGTTTATGGCTTTCCTGCCGGTTGTCTGCCGATTATTAGTTTTGAAACGTCCAAATATTACGAAAAGTCAAGCAATATTAGCGTATGGCGCTGCGGTCGCTTGGTGGTTAATGACGGTGTTTATAGCCTTAGCTTTTTTGAATGCTTATCCAGCGGGAGAAGGTTTGCTGTATCTGTCAGATTCAGTGGCAGTTGCCGCTATCGTCATGGGTATTGCTGCGTGGCGTGAGAAAGCCTACGGTTTAGTGATTGGCATTCATGCTTCTCTGCTTCTGATAGCATTATTACTGGCTTCTTATTTCAAGCTGGCTGGCGAAGAGCTTGCCATTTTGATGGCGTGGCTGAACGGTTTGTCGTTGCTGTTATTAGTAGAGTGGCTGTACAATTACCGTAGCGAGGCGGCCGTTAAGTGCCGCGAATTGCTATTATATTCTGCCATTGGCGCGGCTATCTTGATCATCTTTTCATCTATTCATCCGGCGGTTTGGCTGCCATTAGCAGCGCTGCTGTACTATACGTTTTATCGGCGGCGTGAGGATGGTTATCTGGGTGGAGCATACTTGGCGACGATTGCTTTGGTGCTGCTGTTCTTGCATTGGCTACGCGTGCCGCTAAGCGACAATTTTACTATCACTGCTTGGGCGACGTTTGTCGGCTTTGGGGTGGTGTATTGGTCGTTAGCGATGAATAAGCGAGCGTCAATCACTAGCGATATGACTCTATTGGCCGCTACAGTACAGGCAGTGATATTACCGATTATAAATCTATCGACGACATATGAATTGCCGTTCAAAATCTTGGGCTGGTTGGCGGCTGTCGCGGCACTTTATATGGCAGTATATGCCAAGCGGGACTGGCGGCCGATGGCGATATTGGCGCATCCAAGTTTGGTATTGTTACTTTACTTAACTGCACAATGGCTCGGCGTTAAGCTTGAGTTTATGTCGATCGTTTCGCTGATTATCTTTGCGGTGTTTTATGGCGCCGCCGTGGCTATGCGAACCAAGAAATTATCAGTTTATTGGTATTATGCGTCATTTTGGAGCGCCATTGGCTGGTCGATGCTTTTACTGCTGATGGCTATGCCAGCCAGCGTTGCGACGGAGGCGGTACTGCTAGTAACACTAACGTGGGCGGTCAACGGCAGTGCCCTAATAGCCGAGGGAGTGCCGAAGAAGAATATTCTATATTTCGACTCGGGCGCCCTTTTAATATTGGGCGATATTTTATTTGCTATTCATATGCTAATTGCGCCTGTTCACGGCATAGTGGTGCCATATCTGTGTTCAGCAGCAATTCTTTCAGGGGCGGTGATGTCGTGGCGCTGGCTGGGGTATGCTCATATATACACCATTGCGCATTTGGTGCTGGCGCTCGCTGTGTTCAGCTTATCGACCCTTGTCCTGGCGCTAGCGGGTGATAATGCCATGGAAATATTGTTCCTGGTCGAGCATTCGCTGATGGTTATTATCGGCTTGACGCTTGGCAGGCGGCTGATTACTATCTGGGGCGCTGGCGGCGTGACGCTAGCCTTAATCTACCTGCTGTCGGGTTACGCTTATGCGCTGGCTATTTTGGCCGGACTATCAATTATCACGGCAGTGGTGGTTGTGGTAGCTAGAGGACAGAGAAATAAGCAGAAAAAAATTGCAAAGAGATAGAGCCCGACTCTGACAGTGAGGTAATAATCTATACACAGAGACGTTGTTGGTCAGGTTTGACGAGGAAATATAAAGTCCGAAAAGATAGCGTCTTTCTTTTAGATTAAAGTATATTTTCTAGCTTCAACAATTTAATTTTCTTTTCGATTCCGCTAGCATACCCCGTCAGTTTACCATTACTGCCGACAACCCGATGGCACGGTACGAAAATTGAAATTGGATTGCGCCCGACTGCTCCGCCGACGGCTCGTGCTGACATTTTGGCGATACCGCGTTTCTTGGCGATATTTTTAGCAATTTCTCCGTAGGTAGTGCGCTCGCCGTACGGTATGGTTTGCAAGATACGCCAGACCTCCAACTGAAAAGGCGTTCCATCAAGCTGTATTGGCGGGATTTCTCCAGGATTTTTGCCAGCGAAATACACATCAAGCCAGCGCATTGCCTTAGTGAAAATCGGTAAATCAGAATTTGCGTTATTCTCGCCTAGCTCAGCGTCAAAATGTTTTTGCTTAGCGAACCACAGGCCAGTGATAGCGCTGCCGTTGCTTGCTATGGTAATTTCGTCCAGCGGCGATTGGTATTTACAAAAGAAATTACTCATAATAAACGTATTTTAACACAGTAACTCTGTCCGATATTGTATAATAAATATATGATATTAGAGGTGAGCTTGCAGACGGCGGATGATTTGATACAGTTTGGCGCGAAGCTTGGCGGCTTATTGCATGGCGGCGAGACGCTCGAACTTGTCGGCGATATTGGCGCTGGCAAAACTACACTGACCAAGGGATTGGCGCGCGGCTTGCAGATTGACGACGAGGTTCAGAGTCCGACGTTTACGATTAGCCGCAATTACGAGGCTGCGGACGGCTTGCGGTTGGCTCATTATGATTTTTACCGCTTACCAGATGCTGGTATTATGAAGATGGAACTTGATGAAGCGATTCACGATTCGCATACAATTACTGTGATTGAGTGGAGCGATGTAGTAAATAACGTACTGCCAACGGACGTATTACAGATCGTCATCCAGGTGCAGCCTGATGATAGTCGTAAGCTAACTTTGAAGAGCAGCGGTGAAAAATCGCGTCGAATTGTGGAGAAATTACGATGATTGTATTGTGGAATAGCGCTGAAATGACTGTTCAATTAACGTTAGTTGATGGTGACAAACGAACCAATTACGAATGGTCGGCTGAACGCAATCTCGCGCGCGATATGCTAGCTTATTTACGCGACCGATTAGCAGAGAATGGGGCCAGTTTTGCTGATATCTCGGGCATTGGCGTATTTCGCGGTCCAGGGAGTTTCACTGGTTTGAGGATTGGTCTGGCAGTGTTGAATACGATAGCGCACGAACAACGTATTCCGATCGTTGGAGTTACCGGCGATGCTTGGCGTGAAGAATGCTTGGATCGGCTGCAGAATGGCCGCAATGATGAAATAGTTTTGCCAGAATATGGCGCTGAGGCTCGCATCACCAAACCGCGTAAATAGTTGCTTATTTTGTTATAAACGCGGTACAATGGTAATGTCTACGAATGTGACATTGATAAGTTTAAATTTTGATAATTTTGCGGTTTTTTGACTTGATGCGTTGACTAATTGCCGCGAAAGAAAGGAAAAATATGGTTGAGGGAATTATTGCCGCGATTGTTGGTATTATTGCTGGCGTGGGCGGTAAAGTGGTATATGATCGCCAACAAGAGACCAAGAGTAAAAATACTGCTGAGCAGGTCATAGCGCAAGCTGAGCGCAAAGCTAGCGATATCGTACTCAAAGCTAAAGATGAAGCGCTGCGAATCGAGAAAGAGCGCCGCAAAGAGCTTCAAAAAACCGAGAATCGTCTGGCGGACCGCGAGGAGTCGCTTGATAAGAAACTTGATCAGCTTGATAAACGCAGTGAAAAATTACGCAAGCAAGAAGACGAAGTTGAAGAATTGAAGAATGAGATCCGTGACATTCGTACGCGCCAGCAGGAAAAGCTTGAGAAAATTGCTGGCCTCAAGAAGAAAGATGCCGCTGATAAGTTGATGAAGATGACTGAACGTGACATCAAGGGTGATCTGCTCAATTTGGTTGCCAAAATGCAGCAAGACGTCGAAGCTGACGCCGAGGAGCGGGCGCAAACTATCCTCGTCGAAACGATGGAACGCATGGCTAGCGAGGTGACTGCTGAGCGCACGGTCACCGCGGTTAAACTGCCAGACGACGACATGAAGGGTCGGATTATCGGCAAAGAAGGCCGTAATATTCAAGCGATGCAACGTGTTACTGGCGTAGACTTCTTGGTTGATGACACGCCAGGCATGGTAGTTCTATCGAGCTTTGATCCGATTCGCCGCCAGGTAGCGCGTCTCGGTCTCGAGATGTTAATGAAAGACGGTCGTATTCACCCAGGGCGTATTGAAGAAGTCTTTGCGAAAGCTGAAAAGCAAATCGATAAGGAAACCCAGCTTGCTGGCGAAGATGCGGCGCGCGAAGTTGGTGTCACTGGTATTCCGCGTGATTTGCTAAAACTGCTTGGCGAGCTGAAGTTTCGAACTAGCTATGGTCAAAATGTTCTTAAGCATTCGACCGAGATGGCGCATATGGCTGGTATGATTGCTAGCGAGATTGGCGCTGATGTCCGTACTTCTAAGATAGCGACGTTGTTGCATGATATGGGCAAGGCAGTTACTCACAAAATTGAAGGCAAACATCACCATATCGGTGCCGAGCTGGCTCGCAAGGCTGGTTTGAGCGAGGGTATTTGTCATGCGATTGAGGCTCATCACGACGACATTGAAGCGACTACGCCAGAGGCCATCGTCGTTCGTATTTGCGATGCGATCAGTGCCGCTCGGCCGGGTGCGCGTAATATCTCTGCTGAGAATTTCGCTGAGCGCATGCGTGATCTCGAAAATGTTGCGACTGGTTTCCAAGGAATCGAGAAAGCATACGCCATAAGCGCCGGCCGCGAGATTCGCGTGATTGTCACGCCAGAGAAAATCGACGACCTTAGCGCTATCAAGCTAGCCCGTGATATTGCGACTAAGATTGAGTCAACTATGCAGTATCCTGGAACTATCAAGGTAAATGTTATCCGTGAAACGCGCGCGGTTGAGTTTGCCAAATAACCACTTTTTATCTGCCTGCAATTTATAATCAAAATACTCTACTGTACGACAACTGGTAGAGTATTTTATTGTTCGACTTGACCGAGCAGTTTGCCTGTGATGACGATGCGGCCAGCATCAGAGCCGCCAAGTTCACAACTGTATAGAGTCAGCTTTGCTTCTTGGGATGGAGCTTCGATTTCAGTCTGGTCTGGTTTGACATCAAATATTTTAGTGATCTCGTACGCATAGCGAGCACCTTCGTAATCGACTACAATGTTATCGCCTAGTTTCATCTTATCAATGTTATAAAAAGGCGATTTCTCAACAGTACCCTGCGGTGTTGGCTGGATACTGAAGCGGTGGGCAGCAATAATGAAATTACCGCCATCTTTGGGATTGCCATGGTTTGGTTGCCGCCATTCAGCACCGCGATCGAGTGCGGTACGGCCTTTGTCATAGTGAATATTGACGCCGATGCGCGGTATAACAATGCGGTTCTCGCCGATTTTGGCTTTTGGCAGCGATTTAGTATCAATCGGCTTGGTGAAAATCAGAGGTGCCACTGACGGCGATAAGGTCAGCATCATAAAATACACGCCAGTGCTAATCAGGCATATCGCCACTGCAAAAATAGCATATGGGCGGTGGTGCTTTTTTTGTTTGATCGAGAGCAACTAACCTCCTAAAACGATTATTCGTTAGTAGTATAACATAATTATTTTGATATGAAAAACACCTCTTGACAAAGAAAAGGCGTTTTTCGCTTTGTTAGAAGTAAAACCTACAGTTTTATTTATTCGCTAAATGGCTGCGCTAGCGTCAATGATTGGTCAGCTTCGGCGATACGTAATAACTCGTTATATTTAGCGACACGATCGGTTCGCGATAGCGATCCAGTTTTAATCTGGCCGCAACCCAGGCCAACGGCCAAGTGGCTGATTGTCGTGTCTTCGGTTTCGCCAGAGCGATGGCTCATGACGGTGCGCCAGCCAGCATTTTGCGCCATTTTAACAGCTTGAATAGTCTCGGTCAGCGAGCCGATTTGATTTGGTTTAACTAGCAGCGCGTTGGCAGTTTGTTCAGTGATAGCCCGTTCAATCAGCGAGGTGTTCGTGACAAGCAAATCGTCGCCGACTAGCTGGATGCGGTCGCCGAGCCGTTCGCGCAGCAGCTTCCAGCCATCCCAATCATTTTCGGCTAGACCATCCTCGATTGAGACAATTGGAAATTCATTTGTCAAGGCTTCTAGCCAATCAACCATTTCACTGCTTGATAGCGACTTGCCTTCGCATTTAAGTTCGTAGCGTCCTTCTTGATAGAATTCGCTTGACGCAGCATCCATCGCAAAGACAACGTCGCGGCCGAGTTCGTAGCCAGCGTTTTGAATGGCTTCGGACAATAAGGCCAGCGCTTCGCGGTTGCCGTTGCGGACGCGCGGTGCGTAGCCGCCTTCATCGCCGACAGTAGTTGGATAATCATAATTTTTTAGTACTTTGGCTAACGCATGAAAGATCTCGGTACCCATTTTGAGTGTGTCTGCAAAAGTCTGCGCACCTTTACAAATGATCATAAATTCCTGAATATCGGTAGCGAAAGCTGCGTGAGCACCGCCATTGAGTACGTTCATCATCGGTAATGGTAGAACAGGTGCGCTGCTGGTCATTTCTGCAATGTAGCGCCACAGCGGCTGATTCTTAGCGCTGGCGGCAGCTTTAGCAGCGGCTAGGCTGACGCTAAGAATGGCGTTAGCGCCGAGTTTGGATTTATTATCGGTGCCGTCTAAATCGAGCATTATTTGGTCGAGAGCAGCTTGGTCGCTGGCATCGTGTCCGGCTAGCGCTGGTGCAATGACTTTGTTAACATTGCGTACTGCCTGGTAAACCGCTTTGCCAGACCAGTCAATGCCGCCATCGCGCAATTCAAGCGCTTCAGCCGAGCCAGTGCTAGCGCCGCTCGGTACGGCAGCACGGCCAAGCGTGCCGTTACTTAAAATAACGTCTGCTTCAACGGTTGGGTTGCCGCGGCTGTCGAGGATTTGTCTTGCTTTGATTGATTGAATTGTGAAATCGTTCATAGTTATATTATAGCATTTAATGCAGAAGACTAGACTGTTTGAAATCTCACGGATAAAATATTTCAGGTAACTCGTTTTTCGCGGTATAATGAATTTATGGAAGTGCAAAAACAGGGAATTTTAGTTATTAGCCGCCACGCAGAAAGCGAGTGGAATTTATTAGGTAAGTGGACTGGCTGGACAGATGTCAATTTGACAGAAAAAGGCATGCGCGAAGCCGAGCAGCTTGGTGAAATTATTCGCGATATTCACTTTGATGCCGCTTATACTAGCGAGCTCAAACGTACGCAGCAAACCTGTGATGGAATTCTGCGCGGCAAGGGCGACCAGGCGGATCTCGAACGGATTATCGCCAAGCCGCTTAACGAGCGCGATTACGGCGACTTAACCGGCAAAAACAAATGGGAAGTCAAAGACGAGATTGGCAGTGAGGCATTTCAGGGAATTCGCCGCGGCTGGGATTACCCGGTACCGGGCGGCGAAACGCTCAAAGATGTTTATGCGCGGGCAATTCCATATTTTCAAAGCGAAATCTTGCCGCGGCTGCAAAGAGGCGAAAATATACTGCTCGTTTCGCACGGTAACACTATTCGCGCGCTGATGAAGTATCTCGACCAGATTCCTGATGAAGAGATTGGTAAAGTGGAAATGCCGTTTGGCACGCTGCTCGTCTATAAGTTTGATGCTGGTCATCAATTACCGCTAGATAAGCAAACGCGCACCATAGACATCATCCCGCCGAAGGCTTGAATTATTACCAAATTTCTTTATGCGGCACGCGTAGGATTTTAGCTAAGGCATACTGGATAAGCCAATAAACGGTTGACACCACTAAGCAGAAATTGCCGACAATAGTCATAACTTGGTGCGGTAGTTTAGGAATTGTCGGCGCAAAGAGCAGCAGAATGACCGGCAGAACCGTCAATATTAATTTAATGCAAATTATCAGTTTGTACGACAAGTTTAATTTCCATTTTTTTGCTGGTTGTTGTTTTGGCGGGCGGGTATTGGCGGCTATCACGTTGGCTGCCGAATGCGTGATTTTAGCGCCAGTCTTGCCGATTTTCTTTGGCAATCCTATCAGCGTGATTATTGACATAACAATAATTGCAGCTGTAATGGCAATAGAGACGATGGCAATGAAAGGGGCGGCGTCGCTATAGCATCCAGAGTGGCTCACGACGGGGCGAGGCGCTTGGCGTTCTGGTAGAAAAATCTTTTGTACAGCTTCTGATTGGAATAACGGATATAGTAATATAATTGCCGTCCACGTCCACTGCAAAAATACTGACAAATACCCTAATGTGCCAAACATATTAACTGCTATGCGGCGGCGCGAGTGTTGTTTGCTTTTCATATAGTTATGATAGCATGAGGAGTATGGGAGGGCAAAACAGAATAATAACAAAACCTGCCGCTTGTTGGCAGGTTCATGATTCAAATGGTCGGGGTGAAAGGACTCAAACCTTCGACCTCACGGTCCCAAACCGCGCGCGCTATCAACTGCGCCACACCCCGATAGATGTGCAAAGCTATTATATATTATTTTGCGAGTTTTTCCTAGTCGTAATATAATCAAAGCATGAAAATATTATTTTGGAAGCATAGTAATGACTATGACAAGGTTTATAGGTGGCTGATAATTGCTGTGCCAGTAGTAGCGGCAGCTCTTAGTTTATGGATTGGCTTGCGGCAGAGCGTTTGGTTTGATGAAGCATATTCGATAATGGTAGCTAAGCGGTCGGCCAGCGAGATTATTCGGCTGTCGGCACTTGATACTCATCCGCCGCTGTATTATCTCGTTCTGAAAATTTGGGCGAATGTTTTTGGCTGGAGCGAACTGGCATTGCGCTCGCTAAGCGTGATTTTTTATGGAGCTTCAATTGCTGTAGCTGGTAGCTTCGTAAAAAAGCATTTTAATGCCCGCGCAGCGGTTTATGTGCTGGCTGTGCTACTATTGGCGCCACTTCTGACGCGCTATGGTTTTGAAATTCGTATGTATGCCATGGCATCGTTGATCGGTGTGATCGCAACGGCTACGTTGGTACGGGCGCACTCTAGCAGGCGGTGGACTGACTGGCTTATTTATGGAGTGCTAGTGGCGCTCGGCATGTACACGCTATACTACTTGGCGCTTTTGTGGCTGGCTCATCTAGCCTGGCTAGTCGCGACGGATGCTGGTCGGTTGCGTAAGTCTTCATGGAAAGAGTGCCGTTGGATAGGAGCTTATACATTTAGCCTGTTGCTGTTTCTCCCGTGGCTGTCGTCATTTTTGAAGCAGGTTGGCAATGGTGCGCTTGCACCAATTGGGCAGCCAATGAATCTCGAGCAGTTAGCTGGTATTGTTTCGTTTAATACAATATACCAGCCGCTTTGGCAGCTGGGTGTGATTGCTTCAATATTGGTGCTAGCGATAATTTTTGTATCTGTCCGCTCGATTGTCATTACTTTTCATATTAAGAAAAAAAACGATATTTTGTGGTTATTAGTTAGTTATATTAGCGTGCCGATAATATTATTGATGGTGATTTCTCTGTATAAACCGATGTATGTCGAGCGTTATTTGGCGCACGTTGCGATTGGCCTAGTTATGCTCGTGGGAGCTAGTCTCGCGCTGTCGACCGAACGTGAGACTTGTGAAGTTTGGCGAATAGCTTCACCGTTAGTTCTGCTGGTAGTTCTGGCGGTCGGGGCAACTAATCTCAGCCAGGTTGGTAATTATAACTTTCAACGTATGCAAAAGCCAAACGTCAACTCTGTTGCTTCTATAGTTAAATGTAGCGAAAACGATGTGGTGTTAGCGGCCGATCCGTATGCGGCGATTGAGCTAGATTATTATCTACCGAATTGCCAGATATACTTTGCTAGTAGTGACCAACATCTTGGCGGCGGTTATGCTCCGCTAGATGGCAATAGCCGCCAAGTTACCGACACGAAAAAAACATTTACCCGCGCAAAGAATATTTATGACGTCTACTATAGCGATATGAAAGCTAGTCTGCCAGGTAATTATCGCGAGGTCGAAACGATCGATCTATCACCGCTAAAAATCACTAAGTTTAACGCGGAATAATCTTCATCAAAAATTTGGTTCGCACTGCTAGGTAAATAATTGCAATTACCAAAATCGATAGCGCGAGGTTTTGAGGAACCTCGGCTAGACGGTCAAAAGAATTAAAATAACTAGCCGGCGCGCCATATTGCGGATTGACTATCAGATGCGCTCCCATGACTACGAAGGCATGAATTGAATAAACGTAAAGCGAATTAGTCCCAAACGGAATAAGTAACCAGCCGAGATAGCGTTTAATTTGTTTTTCAAAACGCTGGAAAATCATAAAAAACCCAATAAACCAGAGCAGCGACATAGCTACGCGCGCTGGCGTCAGAGCTAGCTTATCGAAGCTAGCCGCTAGAATAGGGCGAAAATTATTAATAGCTGTCGAAAGATTATCGTTTAAGACTGGCGCGAAAAACTCGGCAAAAACATTGGCGATGAAAGTGATGATAAACAGGGTAAAGATGACAGTTTTGGTATGGCGCCGCGTTTTGGCGGACAAACTATTCCACCATAATTTAATTTGCGGCGAGTAAAATCCTAGCGTGAAGGCGATGAAAAAAATAAATTGCCAAGTAAATGGCTGAGTGAATTCGTTAACCGGCTTTGGTGTTAGCAGCCAAACTAGAGTGCTGACGGTTAGAACGATGTACCATTTGCCGCGGCGCAGCAGCCAAAGCGCAGCTGGTGTTAGTGCCAAAAATATCGCATATAGACGCAAGTAATCGGCCCAGCCGTAGAATTCTTGCAAAGTAACTATTCTCCAAAATAAACTAAAGATATTGCTATCTAGCGGAGGCAAAGGCGACTTGACGCCGTCGTTGCCAACAAAATGCCAGCCGATCGCAATCGATAATATTGTAATGATGATACTGGTTAGATATAGCATGAAGCTTCGCCGCCAGATCAATTTAGCAGCGTATCTAAACGAACGCTCTGTTAATTTAGCACCGCGGACAATACCTAATACTAATCCAGAAATAATAAAGAATCCTTCGGCGGCAGTGACGTATAATCTGCTGTCGCCGCTTATGAACACGAGGCCGTTTGGAAAATAACTCAAATGATCAAGTATGATTATCACCAAAAACCAGCCTCTCATTAAATCTAGGCTGACAATACGATTAATTTTTGGTTTTTTTACAGCGCTCATTTTGGTCACTTCTACCAGTATAGCAGGTCCAATCTGGGGATAGTGTTAAAAGTAGTGGCTAGCGCGGGCGTTTTTTGGCGATATCACGAGCCTGTTTGGTGTACTTGTCTTCAAGCGGGTCTAAAACGACGGCGCCGTATTTACGGATTATAGCTTGCGAAATCATCCAATCGGCGATGTGCGGATTCTTTGGCAAGAGCGGACCGTGCAAATAGGTACCGATAACGTTACGATAACGGGCGCCTTCACGGCCATCAATATTATTGTTGCCTATGCCTTTGATGACGTCGCCGAGTGCTGTGGTATTTTGGCCAAGCGTAGTTAGCCCGGAGTGATTCTCATAACCGATAATTTCACCGAATTCTGGACTTTTGACGATAATATTACCAACAATGCGCTCGTCACCACCAATTGTTTCTAGGTCAAGAATACCGACACCAGGAATTATGTCGCCGTCTTTGGTAGTGAACGAGCGGCCGAATAGTTGGTATAAACCGCAGATAACTAACATTGGTAAATCGTCGTCAGCTAATCGTTTGAGCTGCGGGGCAATCTTTTGCAGGTCATCGCTAATTCGTAACTGTCCAGAGTCTTGTCCACCACCGCCGACGATTAAATCAACATCGTCTGGAAAAGCGTCGCCAACGTTATATTCGATTAGTTTGGTAGCAAAACCACGCCATTCTAGCCGCCGCTTGAGAGTCAGAACATTGCCCCAGTCACCGTAAATGTTCATATCGCGCGGATAAAGTTGCAAGATAGTGATAGATTGCGGTTGCTTTTTCATCGGATTTCCTCCACGTCGGTATAGCGGGCTAGTAGTCGTCGTAGTGCTAACATTGCGGTGTAGCTGCAATAAATGCGCTTTGGTTGGCGAGTGTGTTTAGTGATGAGCTGGCGCAGTGCAACCGTCAGGTCGGTATCGACAAAATCGATAGGTACTTCGTCATATTCTAGTCGCAGGGCCATGTCATAGGCGCGGACACCAGATACAGCAGTGACGCCTTGTTGTTGTAAGCTATCGAAATCTACATCCCAAAGCCAGCTCATATCACGGCCATCGGCGTAAGCATCGTTAATAGCTATCATAGTGGCGTAGTTTGCTGGGTCGAACGAAGCTAGGGCCAAACGAAAGCCAGCCGGGTTTTTGACCAATACTAGCTCGCAGGGTTGTCCATCTATTATTAATTGCTCGCCGCGGCCAAAAGCTGGCTTAATACCTGATAACGCTTCAAACATAGAGTCAACGTTGAGACTATTGCCGAGAATCGCGCGCACTAAAGCAACAGCACCAGTAGCATTTTGAAGATTATAGATGCCACGCAAGTTTAGATCTATCGAGTGATCGTTGCCACCAAAAGCGATAATGGCGTGCTGGTCTTTAAACTCTTCAAGACTGGTGTCGTCAGCGTACAATTTAGCCGCATTTTGCTCGCTACTACGTAGAGAATCATCAGAAGGGAAAGTCTGCGAATATTTTGGGTTAACGCCAAAACTTCGCAGCGGTGATTTGATGTCGTTTACAAAATCAGGACTACTTAATCGCGGGTCGTCGCGGTTAAGGACTACGCACTTTGTTGTGTTTATTGCAACATTGTGGAGGAGTTTGGCGGTATTGTCAATTTCGCCGAAGCGGTCGAGTTGGTCGCGCATGACATTTAGCAGTAAACAGTAGTTTGGCTTGATTGCTTTTACAAAGTGAACGGCATAGGCTTCGTCGAGTTCAAGCACGGCAATATCGGCGTTAATTCGTCCGTGCAAATCAACTTCGCCTAATAGCGCTGCTGCCACGCCGCGCGTGAAGTTGCTGCCAGTACGGTTGGTGAATACTTTCAGGCCTTGGCTTTCTAGTAATTCGACAACAATTTTGGTGGTAGTGGTTTTGCCGTTGGTGCCGCTGATAAGTGCTACGCCCATTGGTAGTTGCTGTAATGTGCGGCTAACAAAATCTGAGTCGATTTTTTCAATTACCAAGCCTGGTAAGGCTGAGCCGCTACCGCCGCGAATCTGTGCAGCTTTCTTAACAGTCTTCCCGAGCATAGTCGTGAGAGTTTGACGCATAAAACTCATTATACCTGTTTTTGGCGTATTATAGTAGCGTCCAAACACTTTTTGAACTATAATAAAAAGCATATGTTTATTGTGGGCATGATTTCGTGGTGGTATAGCGTTGGTTGGAAGCGGGCAGCAGTAGATGTTTGGGAGTCTATCGAGCGATTATACGATACGTTTTCGCTGGGATTATTGCTGAAGACACTATTCGCGCCGTGGCGGCAAATTTCAGCCGGGAAAGTGCGCGGACCAATCGGGGTGCAGCTGCGGGCGTTTTTTGATCGCTTGGTATCGCGGATTATTGGCGGCTTTATAAGGATAATAACGCTGCTGATAGGTGTAGCAGCCTTGTGCTTGATGCTATTGATTGGTCTACTGCGTTTGGCTATTTGGCCGTTGGTGCCAGTGACGCCGGCGGTAATGGTTGTTGCGGCAATATCGGGGTGGATACCATGGCATCTTTAGGTACTTTTAGATATGCGTCTCAGCGATCCAGCGAAGCGCGCTTTGGGCGGCTGCTGTCGCCGATGATTGCAAAAAGCCTTTCATGGTTAGCGTTATTGCTAGTGGTATCGGGTACTATGCTAGTAACTATGGAGCGTCTGTCGCTAGGTTGGCTGTGCGGCGCTCTGGCGGCAGTATTATATATGGCAGTGAAATTTTATAATTGGCACGTTCACGATCTGCCAGCTGGTAAGGGCGGTTCGGTTGATGATTTGTTAGCTGGCGACGTGTTAGGTCGGTTGTCGCGAGAGCCGAATGTGCGAGAGATTGCTAAAGTAATTGGTGAAGTGCCAAGCGGCCAATTCATGGGAGTACGGCTTGGCATGACGCCGTCATTTTTAGCTACTATCGCTGAGGGTTCGACGATTTCCGTTGACGAACTGTGGAGTGTAGCTGACGACATTCGCCAAGCCAATCAGCTAGACCGTATCAGCGGTGCCGTATTAGCTACAGCGCTAGTGAGGAGCTTTCCGAATTATCAATCGATAATAGCGCAAACTCATTTAGGAGATGAGGATTTGGACGCTGGTATTTTGTGGCAAGAACATTTGATGGAGATTGTTCGGCATTTTGGCCAGCGGCGGCGGACTGGCGGCTTGGCGCGTGATTGGTCGTTTGGTTGGATTCCGCACCTTGAACGATTCGGGCAAAATATCAGCGAGCAAATTGGCGCTAGCCGTAATACCTTGTCGATTGACATACCATCGCATGTTCAGGTGATTGATCAGCTAGTGGAAGCTTTTGGTACGGGTGGTCGGCAAAACGCGGTTCTTATCGGTCAAGCTGGTGTTGGCAAGACATCAGTAATTCATGCTTTCGCGGAACGAATTTTGGACGCTGATGCGAATGTACCCGAAAATCTTCGCTTCCGCCAGATCTTCATTCTTGACTCGGCATCGTTGATTGCGGCAGCGCCAGGACGCGGCGAGCTTGAAAACTTAATCATGCAGGTTCTAGGTGAAGCTTACAATGCCAAGAATATAATTGTTTGTCTTGATGACGCGCAGTTATTCTTCGAAGAGGGCGTAGGGTCAGTAGATTTAACAAATGTTTTGCAGCCGATTTTAGACGCTGGCAGGTTACGCTTAATTTTAAGCATGGACGAACAGCGCTATCTCGAAATTAGCCGCCGCAACCCGTCGCTAGCTAACTCGCTTAACCGCATTAATGTCGCCGAAACCAATGAAGCAGAGACTAAAAAGGTTCTGCAAGAACAGTTGATTGCAATTGAGTTCAACCGCAAAGTTACTTATATGATACAAGCGATTAATGAAGCTTATCGCTTGAGCCAGCGTTACATTCACGATATAGCCATGCCTGGCCGGGCGCTTAAATTGCTAGAGTCGGCGGCTAGTTTCAGCGAGTCTGGTATCGTGACTATGAATTCTGTACAGCAAGCAATCGAGCGGACAATGGACGTTAAAGTTAGCGTAGCTAATACGACCGAAGACCGCGAGCGGCTGCTGCATATGGAGGATTTAATTCATGAACGAATGGTTAATCAAGTTCGCGCCGTTAACGTCGTTAGCGATGCCTTGCGCCGCGCTCGCGCGGGCGTGCGCAATGAGAATCGGCCGATTGGTACCTTTCTGTTTCTGGGGCCGACTGGCGTGGGCAAGACGGAGCTATCAAAAGCACTGGCCGACGTATACTTTGGCGGCGAAGGCAAGTTAATCCGCTTAGATTTGAATGAGTTTGTTCGCTCCGAGGATGTCGCTCGTTTAATTGCTGATGGCGCGGATGACCCGATGAGCTTGACCGCGCAAGTAATGAAACAGCCTTTCAGTGTGGTGTTGCTCGACGAGATCGAGAAGGCCGCGCCAGAAGTGCTAACTACACTCCTGCAATTACTCGACGAAGGGATTTTGCGCGACGCCAAGAACCGTGAGATTAGCTTTCGCGACGCCATTGTAATTGCCACTAGTAACGCTGGCGCTGATAGGATCCGCGAATATATCGAGCGCGGCTATCGGCTTGAGCAGTTTGAACAGCAGTTTATCAACGAATTAATTAATTCAAACCAGTTTCGGCCAGAATTTCTCAATCGCTTCGACGAAATTGTGCTCTTTCGTCCGTTTACGCCAGCCGAGTTGGTGCAAGTGCTTGATCTGATTCTGGCTGGCGTTAACAAAACTCTATTGCCGCAAAAAGTATCAGTGACTGTTGATGACGACGCGAAACAGCTTCTCGTTCAGCAAGGATACGACCCGCGGCTAGGCGCTCGGCCGATGCGCCGCGTCGTTCAGAAAGCGGTGGAGAATACTATCGCTAAACTCATGCTATCGGGGGCGGTCAATCCGGGCGATTCGGTGAACATTGATGCCGAGCAAGTACGGCGAATTTTTGAAGAATCTGAATCGCAAGTAGTTCCATTGCAAGGCGATGTGCCTAACCAGCAGAGCCAAGCTTAAGAAAGTTTTCTAACAAGAGTTTTGGCGGCGCGGCGGTTGACTGGCGCAACAATGCCAACGGCTAGCGCGCCAATACCGCGCACGAGCGCCCGTGCTTTGGTTTTGTAGCGTTCTTTTTTGCTGAGGGACGTATTAGTGGTATCAAGCTGCGGCGACTCGGACCAGAATGCTAGCCGCACCGCTCTGACGCCGAGTGCCAAGCCTCGCTTTTTATTACCGGCAAGCGTCTCGGCGTAGCTGGCTCGAGCGGTAAAATTAATATCATATTGATCAATTCCACGATTTAGTCCGTCGGCATGTTCGTGCGAATCCTCGAGTTTTTCTAGTCCGTAACGAAAAGTTTCAACAGTCTTGGTATTATTTTCTGGAGTATCAGAAGTTTCATCGCTTGCTATGCGCGACAATTGCATGGTTGCCAGCATGGCTGCACTAGCCCCCAGCTCGCGCAGCGTGCTGCGATTTGGCTCCTGTTCAGCTAAAGTTTCATGTTGATTAACTGCCTCAGCAAGCCATTTTTCAGCTTCTTCGTAGTTGCCTAAATGTCTATAGGCATTACCCGCGTCGCGCGCCATCCGAGCCCTTTCGGATGGATCTGACGTTATATTGTATGCTATTATCGCTAGCGTCGCGGCAAGAAGATAAGATCCATCGCGAGTTGCTTGCGCGGTCGATTCTGAAAGTTTGCCAAAATCCAACTCGCTGTCTTTAGTCTCCATACTTATGTTATAACATAAACAATTATCTAATGCAAGGTATGCGTTTCGTATTTTTGCCAGCAATTATCTCACTAGTCGCCAAGGCTTATTTTGATAGTGACGTAGCTAGTTTGATCATGGTCGAATTCACTAGCAGTCATCTTCGTGTACGGCTTGGCTATCTCGGAGGTGCCGTATGTATAATCTTTATGCAGCGCCTGCGGTATAACGCTCAGGTATAAAATATGGCCGTTAGTATCCTTGAACGTATCACTTTGAATAATAGTATCTTTGTCTTTCGTACTGATAAGCGAGAAGCCAGCCTCTTTAATTTTTTTGGTTAAATCTATACGAGTTTTACTTACGGAAGTATTATGTCCATACTCTGTAGTGATAGACTTATCATTTGAAATATTACTTTTATAAACCGCCAGTCTATAAGATTTATCTAGCTTCAAATTGCTATAGATACTATGAATTTGGTTATAGCGGGCAGTGTTGGTGTATTCTACGACCATTCTGTCGACTAGATATACGCTCATAGCTGTTAGCCAAAAAAGCACAAAAACCAATATCGCATACACCAGTAAGCTTCGGCGCACCATGAAGTGAGTGTCTGTTTTTGTAATGTGTTTGACACGCTGCTTGCGAGTCTTCTTGGGAGATTTATTTGCCTTGGTAACCATAAACATAGTGTAGCATACCGATACGATTATTGGCTAAGTATAGTTGTGGTAACAGATGATCCGCTGATTATCGCGCCGGATAGCAAAGGTTGTTCCGTGGCTCTATTCGGATCAAGCGGTTGGCGGCCTAAATTGTTGACGCTATCAACGAGGCTAGGGAAATTCTTCGCCAAATCATTGTACGGCCTGCCATCAGGTATCGTACTATCGGTAGTGATGAATACCCAGCCGGCATTGCGTTGGCGCGATAAATTGATTATTTTTTGGTAATCGCTAGCCTTTGCGGTATAAATCGTATGGAAAATACGATGGGAATTAGCTGGGTCGTTTTCAAAGGCAGAGTCAGCGGTCTTATAGTTATTAATATATTCGTCAGCAGTGCCTTCGTTAGTCATGAAAATATCGGCGTATGGTGCAATTGCGTCGGTGATATGAGTACCAGGATTGGCGACGACCAACTTGTTGCCGTAAGTGCTTTTCGTGTAGTTGTATAATTCTGCCATGTAAGCCGTTGCGCTGTTATTTCTGGATGATATCTCGTCGAAGTAGAATCCGTGAATTTTGTCCGCTCCGTAAAGTTCAATGAACTTAGCCATGGCGGCTTTAACTTCGGCAATCGGGCGAGTTTGATGAATAGTGCGGATGTAAGCGACAGTCTTGAAACCAAGCTCGGCGTTCTTTTTTAGCAGCCGCACATAGCCTGGGTCGAGCTTGGCGTCAGGACTGCCGTCTGCCATGATGAGTGTATACGGGATTTTGCTGCTGCCTGCTGTATGAACCGCTTTCCAGTAGTCAGAGAACTCGCTGCCGCCAGCCTCAGCGAGCGGATAAACGTATGATAGCACAAAGATCGATTGAGCATTGACTGCAGTATAGGTACTAGTATTTGTTTTATTAACCATACCAGCGACAGCGTTGCTAAGAGAAACGGTGTAAGTTTTACCTTTACCGTCAGTGCCGGCATTGGTGTCAATGTAGAATTTGGCGCTGGTTTCTCCGGCTTTAATAACCACTCGCTGGCTGTCCCAACGGATGTTGAGATTGTTCGGATTGCTAGTATTGTGCGTGATCTTGATATCCGCGCTAACATCGGTACTGGCTGCTTTGTCTAAAGTTGCCGTGTAAACAGCGGTCTCTCCTTCTTTGACGTTGGTTGGTCCATGAAGGGTAATTTTTGGCGCAGTCGCAGCAGGACTGATTATCCCCGCGCCAGTGCCGCCGCCTGAATTATCGACGACTGACCCGCTAAATCCGCTGGTGACACTCTCTTTGTGTCCTTTTTTGTCGGTGTAACTGGCTTGGACGATGACTTGCATACCGAGGTGGTCTTTGGTTTGCGCGAGAGTTTTGCCAGTTCCCAAGAATTTGCCGTAAAATTCGTACCATCGGTAAGTAATACCGCTCTCCGGTACGCCGTCGGCATCGGTAATGTGAGCAGTGAATACTTGTCCGACTCGGTTAATTCCGTCGATGGTGACGCTACCATGGTTATTATTTGATGCGGCGTTGCCGACAGTTGCCGTAGCTGAGCTAATTAAATCTTTCATTACGTTTTTGTTGTTAGCATGAGTTGTTTTGACGGTGATTTTCTTGCCTGATTCTGCTGGTGTCAACTTGTACGAGAAATAGCCGGCGCCAGGAATAGCCGCGCCGTCGGCAAACCATTGATAATACCGTATACCGCCGTCTTTCAACCCGTCAGGATCGTCGATTTGCGCGATTAGGGTTGAGCCGACCTCTGCTGCACCGACGATTTTTACAGCTGCCTGCGCAGGTTCGGGTGTTGGCTTAGGCGGCTTGGATGGATTGGGCGGTGTAGTTGGTTTGTTGCCGCCAGGTTTAGTAGATGGGGTATTCGCAGGTTGATGGTTAGCAGCATTGTGAATTGACGGTCTGCCCGGCGACGCTATTTGGCGGTAATGATAAGTATTGTGATTTCTGACAACCGAGACGCCATTTCCAGCCGTCTTGGTAGAATCACTAGGCGAGCTGTTCGTGGATTCATCAGTCTTGGTCTGGTTAGTCTCGTTCTTGCCATCCGGGTTCGAACTTGGTTCTGAATCCGAGTCTGGTCGCTGCGGCTTGTTATTTTCGTCGTCTGCTTGAGAAGTAGTATTATGGCTAGGTCCTTGATTTGTCTGATTATGCTGGTTCATGCTAATCAAACTGGTAAACAGCCAGTATAACAAAACTGTTGCTAGTACAACGGCCAATATCCCGATAACAACTTTTATTTTTCTATGGTTTGCTTGTTGGTTTTCCATATTCCTCTCCTCAGAATACAATACTTCAATTTAAGCATAGGCGATATGGAAAGTCAAATAACGAATCAATCGATCAAAAAATAGACAGCTGTCATTGCTGCTATCTTTGGTACCCCGCACAGGAATCGAACCTGCAACCTTTGGTACCGGAAACCAACGCTCTATCCAGTTGAGCTAACGGGGCACATTTGGTACGCCCGGCAGGATTCGAACCTGCGACCCCTTGGTTCGAAGCCAAGTACTCTAATCCGCTGAGCTACGGGCGCCTATCGCAATTATATCACATATTGTATAATCAAACTATGAACATACAGCAGGACATCTCTCTCAAAAAGCTTACAACTATGCAGCTCGGCGGCGTGGCTCGGCAAGTTGTCGAGGCTAGAACTCGCGCCGATATCGCCGAAGCAGTACGCTATGCTCATGAGCACAATCTGGACATATATGTTCTCGGCGGCGGTAGTAATACGTTAGCGCACGACGAGGGCTTTGACGGACTTATTGTACTTAATCGCATCCCAGGTTTTGAAGTTGTTGACGAAACTGACGATTTGGTGATGATTGTAGCTGGTGCCGGCGAGGTTTGGGATGATTTCGTACGGCGGACGGTCGAGATGAATCTCAGCGGTGTGGAATGCTTGTCGGCGATTCCCGGTACGGTCGGTGCGGCGCCTGTACAGAATATTGGTGCTTACGGCCAAGAGGCTGCTTCAACGATTGTCTCGGTCAATGCCTACGATACGCGCGATAACCAATTTGTAACTATTAGCAATGCTGAGTGTGACTTTGCGTATCGTCATAGTATTTTTCGCGGTCGTTGGGCGGGGCGCTATATTATAACATCAGTAACGTTTAACTTGTCGCGGCATCAATCTCGACCGCCGTTTTATGCAGCGATTCAGCGTTATTTAGATGAGCATGATATTCATGAGTATTCACCGCAAACATTACGCGAAGTTGTGATGAAGATTCGCTTTGATAAGTTGCCCGACCCGAAAGTCCGCCCAAACACTGGTTCGTTCTTCAAGAACGCTATTGTTTCGGCTGATAAATTATCTAAATTGCAGCAGAAGTATCCTGATGTCCCGCATTATGATATGTCGCATGGTACATACAAAATTCCAACTGGCTGGCTAATTGATCAATGCGGGCTCAAAGGTACGCTTAATTATGGTATGCGCGTCCACGACAAAAACGCGCTAGTCCTTATCAATGAGTCGGCACAGAGCTATGAAGATCTAGCGCAAGCTCGCCAAAAAATTATTGACACCGTTTACCAAAAATTTGGTATCACCATTGAGCAAGAGCCGTTAGAGATACCTGGCAAAAACTCAGAAAAAGCATAGCCATTTTATAAATTGTGCGCTACAATTAAGTCATGAAGCGTAAAGAGGGCGGGTTTACTATAGTTGAAGTGGTTATTGCAGTTACCGTCATCGGCGTGCTGCTGATAATTGCTATGACTACGCTCAATGGCTTGACGGCGAAAGGCCGCGATGCAACCCGTAGAGCTCGCGCTGAAGCCATGGCTCTAGATCTTGAACGTTATTATAAATACAACACCACTTTCAGGGGGCATGAATATCCAACTGGCAACGCGCTGTTAGCTGATATAGGCAAATATTTTAGTGACACTACAGTTGTGCAAGATCCCTCTCGTTCTGGCAATAGACTAGTCAAGGGCTGCCCGGCGGCCGGCCCGATACCAGCCAGCTGGGGCTGGACGGATGAGCAGAAAATGCTCTATAGGTATTGTGCTCAAGACAGAGAGAGATCCGACTGCGATAAAGTTTACGGCGCTTCGGGTAAGGATGTTTGCGTCGGTTTCAGAATATATTACTATAGCGAATCAGATAATGCGCTTTATCAGGTGAATAGCATATGGTCAAGATGAGAACGGATGAAGGTTTTACAATCGTTGAGGTGGTAGTTACACTGTTATTTATTTCGATAATATCGCTTGGTATATTAACGATGCATACCCAGGTTAGTATACTCTCGATTATCAACCGCCAGGATCAAAGAGCTAGCTATCTAGCGTACGATAATATGCGTAAGTATGTTAACGGAGCTCCGCCAACGTGGTTTTTGTGTACCGATCCGCTGCCAGGCGCTGTGCAGCAGGTATTGCTTGATTCAGAAGGGCATATTAGCGAGCTGCCCGGAACCACCAAGCAAAAAGTTGTAGCATCGGCGCCGTATGGTTGCGGCGACACTGTCAACAGTTTGGGTATGCCGATTCGTGTTGAGTCTGTAGTAACATATGGTAATGGTAAGAGGGTAACCCATGTTGCATATGCGGCATTCTAATCAATCTGGATTCACTATCGTGGAGCTAATAGTGACGACGGCCGTTATGTTTATAGTGGTTGTAATATTTGGCGGTATTATATCAGCATCTTACCGCCAGGCTATAGCAGCAGATGCGCTTGCTTCAATGACGCGTGACATGCACGTGACGATGGACGCTATCGAAATGGATGTTTTGGCTTCAGTCGAGATCGCCTCTACTTCTAGAAGGGGTGATATGAATATGATCGATCGGTATGGATATGGCGCGGTGAGTACTCCTGCGCCTACTCTGCAAACTTGGAAATATTTTGGCGGAGGTGGTAATAGGCGGGCCTTACTCCTGATACAATATGCGACTAATTTGCGGCGCGGGGCAGGCTCTCGCGAGGTAGTTTATGCTGCAACAAAAAGGTTTAATTGCAGTACAGAAAGACGTCTCCAGCCAAAATACAGACAGATGGTGGTCTATTTCATGCGGGACAATACATTGTATCGAAGGGTTATATTTGATGATATAAAAAGCGAAAGATACAAAGCCCTTGGTGTTAATGCTTCTGCTATATGTGGTACCGGCGATGAAAATAACGAATTTTGGCGCAAGATCGCAGTACAATCCATACCTCCGCAATCATCCGAATTTACTGGCGGTGCAACGCCAGGGCGATCGCTTTATCGCGACGAAACAATAGCTCGCAACGTTTCGGCATTTGATGTTCAATATTTTAAGGATGATACGCCAATAGCCAACCAATACGATGCTGCTCACAGTTCCGACCATATGTTTGAAAATGCTAACAAGGTTAAAATTGATATAACAATTAGTCCTCCTGTGGGGGGAGTGTCTAAAATATCTCAGTCATTAACTGTTCGGAAAGGAAATGAAGAATGATTCGCTTTGATAAGGGCTATTCTCTAGCAGTAATGATTATAATGACAACATTTATATTGGCGGTGCTAGCGGCTGCATACCGCGTTACTACGCGTTCGTATATTTATTCTCGCGAGGAGTATTATTATAAGCTGGCTCAAGAAGCTGGCGAATCGGGGACGGCGGCAGCTAATGCGTGTCTAGATATAAACAACTGGAAACAAACATGGGGCCATGTTGCTGGAGCTGCTGGCTTGTATCTAACGCCAAGCAGCGACTGCAAAGGTCAAGACGGCAAGATTCCGACCAATAAATACGTTATGAGTGAAGGTTCGATCCGTACGATTTTCACCGTTGGCGACCTTAATTTTCATGATGATCATCATTCGGATGTCTCGGCTATTGGCAAAACACAGCTTGTGGACTCTGGCGGTATGGTTTTGCGAGAATACACTGTTTCGGTCAAAAAGCTTATCACTCGTCCGGGTCTGGTTGCTACGAAGTCTTCTAGTGGTACTTATCGAACGTGCGGTATTCTGTCTAATAGTATTTGGTGCTGGGGTAGGAATCGTTATGGCCAGTTGGGTAATGGAAGGTCTGTTGGTCATAATCCAGGCAATCCAGCAAAAGCTGCGCTTAGCGTCGATTCCGATATACCAGTCAAAGTAGTTAAACAAACAGGAGTTCTCTACGGTAAGAGAATTGATGACTTATTTACCGCCCAGTATCATAGTTGCGCTCTGGCTGAAGGTAAAGTTTATTGCTGGGGCTACAATGGTACTGGTCAGCTTGGTAATGGACGATCCGGCGACGAAGAACATTCAAATGTTCCTATTGAGGTTAAGGGGGCGCTGGCTGGTAAAACAGTAACTAGCATCGGCGGTTCATATAATACTTCGTGCGCCATTGCTGGCGGCAAAATATATTGCTGGGGCGAGGGTTATCACGGTGTGACTGGTACTGGTGACAAAACAAAAGTGCGTGCATGGCCGACTTTGGTTAGATCGGGTGTTCCTGGCGGTCTGCCGAATAGCTATACAGCAACCGCATTAGCGACTAGTGGCACTCGCTCTATGAATATGTGCGCTATCGCCAATGGCTTTGCTTATTGCTGGGGCCAGAATAATGTTGGTCAGATTGGCAATAATACATCTGCTAGCCCTGCCGCTCAGCCAGTCTATAGTCCTATGAGAGTTTCTGGTTTGACCAATGTAACGAATATATCACAGGATGGATATTTGGCTCAAAGCGGCGAGGCAGACAGGTTTACTCACGTATGTGCTGCTGCTAACGGCGAGGCATACTGCTGGGGTAATGGTCGCGCTGGGCAATTAGGTATGGCGCATATCGGCTATATTGCCAAAAAGGCTACTCCAGTCAAGGTTGATCGGCCAGCAGGCTTGTCGCCGTCAGATAAAGTGAAGAAGGTTGAAGTGGGCATTTGGCATTCATGCATGCTTATGAATAGCGGTAGAGTGTTCTGCTGGGGGACTAATGCTTATGGTCATTTGGGGGCAAATCTTGCTCCTGGCGCGCTTCCTAACAATCGATCGGTAAAACCGATAGAGATATTGGTTGGCCCAGGCGGGATTCCGGCGGGGCAACGGATAATTGATCTAGCTGCCGGTGCTAACCGTGGATGCGCGGTGGTAGAAAACGGACACTCGTATTGCTGGGGGCTGAATGACGCCGGGCAGATTGGTGACGGTACCCATATTGATGCCCGCGCACCAACCGAATCATTATTCTTGCGCCCGACGCAGAACCGCTACATCTATTAAAAAACCACTTGCGCTTTCGTTATCGGTGTAGTATTATCAAATTACAATTAACTAACATAATAAATAGGGGGCACATTACTGTGACAACAAAACAACTTAAAAACCGAGGTTTCACCCTTGTTGAGCTCTTGATTGTGATCGTCATCATCGCGATTTTGACGGTGATTTCATTGATTGCTTATAATGGTATTCAGAACCAGGCACGTACAACAACTGCAGAATCAAGCGCGAAGACGCTGGCTGATAAGGTTCAGATTTATTTCACAAATGAGAGCGACTATCCAAAACCTGCCGACCTAGATTCTTCGTCGACTACTCCAGGTAAAATGGTTGACCCGGCTAATGCTAGTAAACCTTGGCACGTGGATACCAATGCATTGACAGTAAGCAGTACTGCTATTACTGATGCGAATAAGCCAAGCAAAGAGAACGTCTTGAACTATGCGACTTGTGGTAGTCCCGCCACTGGCGCAAAAATCACTTACTATGACTACACAGCGAGCAAGGCAAGAGAGCGAAAGATTGGTTCTGGCTGTTAAATAACTATAGAAGATTCAGTTGAAAATAGAAACGTCCTGGTGTGTATCAGGACGTTTCTATTGTAACAGACTTAAAGTTATACTAATGATGGCTATAATTCTCTACAAAACTTCCTTACTTCCTCGCGCAAAACTCCTAATTTCCCCTCGTCCTCACGAGCGTCAATCGCTTGCTTGATCCACTCAGCGATTCGCGACATGTCGTCGGGTTGGCAGCCGCGGGTGGTGATAGCGGGCGTGCCTAGGCGGATGCCGCTAGGCCGGAACATCGGTAGCGGGTCGTCGGGTACGGCGTTGGCGTTTAGTGTTAGACCGATCTTATCGATAGCGATCTCGGCAGTTTTGCCATCGATACCAAAACTCTTGTTGATGTCGGCTAATATCAAGTGATTGCTGGTGCCGCCAGTCACTAATTGGAAGCCGCGTTTTTGCAGTTCTTCGGCTAGCCGTGCGGCGTTAGCGACGATATTTTTCGCGTAGTCGCGGAACTCGGGCTGCAGCGCCTCGCCGAAAGCTACCGCTTTGGCGGCGATGGTGTTCATATGCGGGCCGCCTTGCATACCTGGGAAGACTGCCCGATCAATTAGTGTCGGGATGTTCTCGAGCGTTTTGGCGGGTTTTTTGAGCGGGCTAGTCACCTTGCCCATACTGAGTATTAAACCGCCGCGCGGGCCGCGTAGCGTCTTGTGGGTGGTAGTAGTCATGACATGAAAGCCGTAGTCAAGCGGATTCTTGGCCACGCCGCCAGCGATTAACCCGGCGATATGCGCTACGTCGGCCATCAGCAGGCAGCCGTCGATTTCGCGGCCGATTTCGACGAATTTCGCCCAGTCCATTTCGCGCGGGTAAGCGCTAAAACCTGCTAGAATAATGCGCGGCTGGTATTCGTGCGCTAGGCGACGAATTTCTTCATAATCGATTTCGCCAGTTTCGATATTTTTCATTTTATACGGGACGAAGTTGTATAAGTGAGCGCTGCGAGTGACAGGCGAGCCGTGCGTCAGGTGTCCGCCATGACTCAAGTCCATCGCCAAGATGGTATCGCCTGGCTGGCACCAAGCACTATAGACCGCTTCGTTAGCTGGCGCGCCGCTGTGCGGCTGGACATTGGCGTGGTCGGCGCGGAATAATTTTTTGGCGCGGTCGATGGCGAGCTGTTCAATACGGTCGGTGAATTCTTGGCCGCCGTAATAGCGCTTTCCAGGGTAACCTTCAGAATATTTATTGGTAAAAACGCTGCCAAGCGCTTTTCGTACGTCCTGGCTGACGTAATTTTCGCTTGGTATTAGTTCCAAACCGTCGCGCTGGCGCTCTTCTTCGCCGGCGATGCAATCAGCAACTGCGATGTCTGTCATGATTATCCTCCTTTTTCTTATCTATATTTTAGCACTTATAATCATTTACTGTAACGTTTTGAAATAGAGTTGGCTGCGATTGAATTTCTTGACAATATATCATATCAGGTATATTATGGTGACATGAAAACGGCGAAGTATCTCAAAAATATTGGCGCGCTCATCCAAGAAACGCGCCAAGCACGCAATATGACTCAAAACGAACTGGCAGAGGAGCTTGGCACTAGCCAGTCGGCAATTAATCGAATTGAGAACGGCAAGCAGAATATCAGTCTCGAAATGATTGCGCGTATCGGCGAGGTGTTGTCAAGCGAAATAGTACGGATTAATAGCTCGGGCAAAACTAACTTTCGCATCAACGGCGGCCGGGAGCTGCATGGTGAAATTGAAATCAAAACTAGCAAGAACGCTGCTGTCGGATTGCTGTGCGCTAGCCTACTCAACAAAGGCAAAACGACGCTGCGCCGGGTAGCACGGATCGAGGAAGTCAATCGAATTATTGAGGTTCTGGAAAGTATAGGCGTGCGATGCCGCTGGATTAGCGAGCATGACCTAGAGATTGATCCGCCGAGGGTCTTGCAGCTCGACAATATGGATGTCGAAGCTGCTAAGCGGACGCGCAGTATCATTATGTTTTTAGGTCCGCTATTACATCAATACGAGACGTTCAAGATACCGTTTGCTGGCGGTTGCAGTCTGGGTACGCGGACGGTTGAACCGCATATGGCGGGTCTGGTACCATTTGGTTTGAGCGTTGAGGCGGCCAATGACAACTATATTGCCACAGCTAAGCCGCAGCATGTCGACCGGGCGATTATTTTAACTGAACGCGGCGATACGGTTACCGAGAATGTCGTTATGGCGGCAGCGCTTTATGATGGTACGACTATTATTCGTAATGCTAGCCCGAACTATATGGTGCAAGATGTTTGTTTCTTTCTAGAAAAGCTAGGTGTCAAAATAGAGGGCATCGGTACCACTGTTCTCAAGATTACTGGCAAAAAATCAATTGACTGTAACGTCGAGTACTTCCCAAGCGAAGACCCAATTGAAGCGATGAGTTTCGTGGCGGCTGGTGTCGTGACTGGTTCAGAAATTACTATCAGGCGCGTGCCGATTGAATTTATGGAGCTAGAGCTAGCGACTTTGGCGGGTATGGGTCTGCAGTACGATATTTCCGAAGAGTACATGGCACGCAATGGTTGCACTCGTCTAGTTGATATCGTGCTCAAAAAATCCGAATTGCATGCTCCGAAAGATAAGATTCATGCTCTGCCGTTTCCGGGCATCAACATGGATAACCTGCCGTTCTTGGGATTATGTGCCACGGTAGCCAAGGGCCGCACGCTGATCCACGATTGGAGCTACGAAAATCGAGCAATCTACTTTACTGAACTGACTAAAATGAATGCCCAAGTAAATATGGTTGACCCGCACCGGGTTTATATCTCTGGTCCGACGCGCTGGAAGCCGGCTGATATCACAGCGCCAGCCGCACTGCGTCCGAGCGTGGTGATTTTGCTAGCGATGCTGGCGGCGCCTGGCAAATCGGTACTGCGCGATGTTTACAATATCAATCGCGGCTACGAAGATATTGCTAACCGCCTGAACTCGCTAGGTGCAGATATCGAAACTGTTTGGGAATAGTGACAATCAAGCGCCTGTCTGCTATAGTAATAAATGCCCCGAGAAAGGGGTAATATGGCGGAAGTAGCTCAGTTGGGCAGCCTTGAGCGTTGAAAATAGCGCTCGCTCTAACCAGCTGACAAGATTCTGCTAGTACATTTCGTAGTATTTATTATGGCGGAAGTAGCTCAGTTGGTTAGAGCGCTGGATTGTGGCTCCGGAGGCCGTGGGTTCGAATCCCATCTTTCGCCCCAAATAAAACACCCGGTTTTCTTCATTAGTCTCGGGTGTTTTATTTGACTCTAAATCATAAATACTATCGGTTGAACGGGTCGCGCGACGGCTTGATCGGCTCGGTGAAAGTACGCGACGGAACAGTCGGTTCGGTCGTAGGTGTAATGAGCGACGATTTATTTGTTTGCGTGGTTCCTGCGCTTCGCGAGTTTGCATCAGAAACCCGCGAGCTTTGCGGCTGGCGGCTGTCGGTTATTTGCGTTCCATTAGCATTGGCTGCGGCAATTTGCTGGTCTTGCCAGGCTTTGCGATAAGCGTGTCTAACTCCAGAATCTTTGTATGCGCCGATATATTGCCGGTTGGTGTTGGTACTTTGGCGCTGCTGGAAGCTATTTTTGGCAATCCTGCCGCCAACCTGCGGCTTGTTGTTGGTTAATCCGCTTGAGTGCATAGCATCGCTCTGTGTGCTATTGGTTGAGAAGCGGTCAAATAAACGTCCCATGCTTTTATTATACACTAACGTAATGATATAATGTATAGCGCGCGGGTGTAGTACAGCGGTTAGTATGCGAGTTTTCCAAACTCGAGATCGGAGTTCGATTCTCCGCACCCGCACCAAAGTATTTGCCCCGATAGCTCAGCTGGTGAGCCCTCAGCGACAAAAATCGCATAGCTCTATCCAGCTTCTGTCTAAGCGAATCGGGCGACTAGATATATTTTCAGAGTGCCCCGATAGCTCAGCTGGATAGAGCAGGAGACTTCTAAGCTCAAGGCCGCAGGTTCGAACCCTGCTCGGGGTACCATTATTCAACTAACCGATAATAAAAACTCATCGCAATGATGAGTTTTTTACATGGAGTTTCGTGGAGGGCCAGGAGGGGCTCGAACCCTCGACACCCTGCTTAAGAGGCAGGTGCTCTAACCAGCTGAGCTACTGGCCCTTATCTTTTCATTATAGCATAGATAGAGGTAAAAGTAAATATGAACGCTAGGAGTTTTCGGTCTGTTGGGTAGTCAAATGATGACGCTTACTCTTGCTAATTCTGTGAAAATCGACGATAATATACGAATAATGCCAGAGTTGAATCAAATTGGTGCCCACTTGCGGGCAGGTGTTATACGTGCACAGCGGCAGTCTGATGAGCGGCAACAAATGCTTAGTCAGGCTGATAAAACTAATGTCGTTGGTGCTGGCGGCATGCTGACGGCGGCTTACGAGCAGCTGCGCAATGCCGCTGAAAATACCGAGGAGCATTTGCTACTGCAAAATGCTATCCGGCGGTTTTTCAAACAATCGTTTATTGTTCGCGATGAGGCGTTGGTTCGCAAAAGCGGCGAAGAATTGGTGGTTGAATTGACTTTTGCGGGATATTTGCCCAACGATAGCGTGTCGCGCAGCCAAATCAAAGAGATTTCAAAACTAGCAACAGCGCACTATAAAGCGTATGAAAAGCTGATTGCTGATCGTTCAATCAATTTGGATCGTTCTTCGGCATGGCTGTTAGAAACTCTGTCGGTACTGGCGGCGAATGTATTGGTTGATCACGCTGGCGATCATGCGTTTATTGATTTTGCGTATGAATATTTCGAGACAGCAATTCCGCGGGATGCGCTGCAATCGACTTCGGCTGATGAATACGGAGCCGCACTTTATGTGGCTATTCAGCAGGCGCTGATGAAGAGCGATGTAGCCACGGTGCGCGCAGGGCTATTGGTGCGTTATGGAACGAGTGTTGAATCGCTTGAGGCTTTTGTTGAATTTAATCGTAAAATTGACAAGATGCTGCGCAGCGCGTCGGTTGAAGAACTGCGCCGCGTGGTTGATCGGCAGGGGGCGCCGCTGCGCGTTATTCGCCATATGATGGAGACGCAAGACGACTTCCTGGTGTTATTACAAAAGCGTGAGGCATTTCTCGACGAATTTGAGCGGCAAGTGAACCGTGAATATTCTAGCATGATGGCGCGAATTAACCGGGCTATTATGCGCAGCGTGGTCTTCTTGGTAATTACTAAGTTTTTGATTGGCATCGCTATTGAAGTACCGTATGACCTGTGGGCGCACGGACAAATTGAGTGGTTGGTGCTAATGATCAATTTGTTCTTCCCGCCGATATACATGGTATTGCTGCGCTTAACGCTGAATGTGCCGGGATACGCAAATACCGAAGCGCTGATTAAACGGGTCGATCAGATGCTCTACGGCGGCGATAATACTGTACTGATGCGGCGGCAATTAGCGGGACGGACGTATAGCTCAATGTTTTCGATTATGTACGGTGTAATGAGTCTGGCGGTGTTCGCGCTGGCAACTTGGCTGCTGACGTTGATTGGTTTTTCACCAGTGCATATTATTATTTTCTTTGTATTTTTCTCGGCGGCGAGCTTTCTAGGCTTTCGCTTGAGCCGGTTGATTCGCGATCTCGAGATTGTGCGCAGTGCTAGCAACGGCTTTACCTTTGTACGCGATACGCTGTATTTGCCGTTTGTAGTCGCTGGCCGGTGGATGAGTGATAAATACGCGCAGGTTAATATTGTGTCGATGGTGTTGGATATGTTAATCGAATTACCACTCAAAACTATCCTGCGCAAGATTAGGCAATGGGCAGCTTTTATTGATGATAGAAAGGACAATATATCATGAAAGAGTTAAATGGCAAGGAACTGCAAGGTTTTATTAAGCAGCGCCAAGCGCGTCAAGTACGAAACTTGCGCCAAGAATATGGTGTGGTACCAAAACTAGTTATTATAATGAGCAAAAACGCTAGTCAGGCGATTCAAACATATGTCCGAATGAAGACACGTTATGCGGCAGATATTATGATTGATGTCGATGTGCAAGCAATTGCGCAAGCTGATATGGCTGCGGCAATTAATCACGCTAATAACGATCCGGCGGTGCAAGGGGTGATTTTACAATTGCCGATTGACGATGTGTCGCAGACCGAAAAGCTGTGCCAATTAATCGCGCCAGAGAAAGATGTTGATGGTTTAGTGTCTAGTAGTATCTATCCGAGCGCTACTGCGCAAGCAATCGATTGGCTATTGGCTGGGTATAATATCGAGCTATCGGATAAGCAAATTGCTATCGTGGGCCGCGGTAAGCTTGTCGGAGCACCGCTCGAAAAAATGTGGCAGCAGTGCGGTCTAAACGTGCAGGTCTACGACAAAGCGAATCCAGCTACCGCGGATAGTTTGCGAAAATGTAACGTAATTGTAACAGCGACCGGCGTGCCGCGCTTGATCACCTCCGAAATGATCGCGCCAGAAACAGTAGTGGTGGATGCTGGTACGGCGAGCGAAGGCGGCGTGTTGGTCGGCGACGTTGACGATGCAGTTCGCCAGCGCAGCGATATTACGATTACACCGCAAAAGGGCGGTGTCGGTCCGTTGACATACGCAGTATTATTTGATCATCTGATTGAGGCGTGCTTGCGGCAAGTCGGTAAGTTATAGTAATTCTATCGCTTATCGTTCAGCGCTTCTTTGGCGTGGATTACAACTTGGCTAGGTGTTAGATTAGCCTTGACGATATAACTATGAATACCTAGTTTACGCAGCTCGGCAGGTGCCTCTTCTTCGCCTAGGTTGGTTAGAATGATAACTGGCGTATTAGCATTAGCGGGTTGTTGGCGGATTTTTCGCAGCGCTTCGGTGCCGTTCATATTCGGCATTTGCAGATCAAGCAAAATGATGTCAGGATTAGCATGCTGAACCACTTTAACGCCAGTCTCGCCGTCGCTGGCAGTGACCACATCGAATCCAGCCGCCTCGAACTTCATCCGGTACATTTGGTTGATTACTTGATCGTCCTCGATAATAGCGATAGTTGTCATGCTTTTATAATAGCATATCCCGGTTACTTTTCGAGTAAGCTCTAGCGTTATCGTCGAGAAAAGTGTACTATAAAGGCAATGAAGCGGTTTTTTGGTAGAGTTCGCCGTCCATCGTATCGTTCGCAACAAGTTGTGGACGTTCTGACGCGCAAAATGGTTGATGCCAAAGACATTGATACATTGCTAAATAGCTATTTAGAAACTTTTATTAGTGTACTGCAAGTACGTTTTGCTGGCGTGGCTTTTTGTGATCAATATCACCAGCCGTATATTGCTGGCAAGCGTAACGTACCGGCATGGTTGGACTCGCAGACGCTTGGTTCTGGCGACATTGGTGATTATGCTCGATATGGTATTGCAGCAATCTTACCGCTATGCGTTGCCGATCAGAAAATTGGTTGCCTGGTAATTGGCGAGCGGCGTGACGGCTGCGAGATTCGCGGTAAGGAATTTGAGCTGTTTGATGTTTTGGCGCGTAATCTATCGGTGGCGCTTTTGAACATGTTTCGCCTAGAGGAGATTCGCCGCTTAGCTGGAAATTTAGAGAAGGAAGTCGATGAGGCGACTAGTCAGCTGCGCCAGTCCAACAAAAGATTGCAGGCCCTGGATGCCACTAAAGATGAGTTTGTCAGCATGGCCAGCCACCAGCTGCGGACGCCGCTGACTAGCGTAAAAGGCTACCTGAGTATGGTTCTCGAGGGCGACGCTGGCGAGATTACACCGCCGCAGCGGCAGCTGCTAGAAGAGGCTTTTCGCAGCAGCGAGCGGATGGTGCGATTGGTTAGTGATTTTTTGAACGTGAGCCGTTTGCAGACTGGTAAATTTATTATCAATCGTACAGCGGTCAATTTATCGCAGCTGGTTGCCGAAGAGGTTGCGAACGTAGATCAGGTGGCAAATACGCATAAGGTCAAGGTCACGTATCGCCAGCCAGCGCACTTTCCGCTGCTGTATCTAGACGACACCAAGATTCGCCAAGTTATTATGAATTTCATTGATAACGCTATTTATTATTCACCAGACGCTAATACGGTAAAGGTCCGATTGTCAATTGAAGATGGCCAGGCAGTTTTGCGGGTAATCGATAAGGGAATGGGCGTATCGCCATCTGCCAAGAAAAAGCTCGGCACTAAGTTCTTTCGCGGCGACAACGCTCGGCGGCAGCGGCCAGACGGCACGGGGATCGGCTTGTTCTTGGCGAAGAAAGTAGTCGAAGGACATGGCGGTACGATGATTTTCGAATCGGAGCTCGGCAAGGGTAGTACTTTTGGCTTTCGGCTACCGATTGCGGAGTTAAAGTCGCCGCCAGCTCTAGACGGCAGCAAAGCATAAATGGTATACTTTTATTTATGAAGAGGAAGATGGGATTTATCATAGGCGGCGGCCTGGCGGTTATAGCAGCTGTTGTCGCTGCGGCAGCACTGGGATATCTTTACGGCGGCGTAAAAACGCCAGAACAGCGCGCGCTGGTTTACTATAATGTGTGCGGAAATGATATCATTGATAAGTTTAATGGTAGTATATCTTCCCCTGATAATCTGAAGAAGATTGCTGGCGAAATAGAAAAAAAGAATCACTATGCTGATGACGCTACGTGTGTTGTTGCTTTGTATTTTTATCATATGACCGCAGATGCGAACGGTCATAGCCAGAAGACGGACGAGTTATATAACAAAATAAAAAACCTGTCAGACAAAGGAATATACGCTAGCGGCAGGCTGAAGGTGCCAGTTAATGTTGAGCAGTTAAATTTGCTGCGCAGCAAGCAATCAGTTCCGGAGAATAAGCAATAATGCACGAGGAGCTGCTGCGTGGCTTGAAGTGGTGGCTTAGCTGTTTTGTTATTGTAGCGGCCGCAGGTGTTGTTTGTTTGCTGAGAAGCGATACGTCGTATGCAGTTTATGGTTGGAATTCTGGACGTAACGATATGGAGAAGCAAGCTTGGGGCGGCGATCCTTGCGGCGATTATATTAATCACCCGTGCGCTGTCTGGTGGGCGTCTTATCATAATACGAACTATTTCAGTATGGTGGGGTCTTCGCCGACCAACCCGATCGAGATGGACTGGAATGCAACGACACTATACTTTACTATACGAGGCTCGTGGAATACCCAACGATTTCGTAATCCAATTAGAATTTACTCTCTGTTCACTTTCAATGGGCAGGGCAGGTCTGTTTGGGTAACTAATCCAGCAGGTCATATAGACGGCAACGGCAATTATTTCTTTAATAGGGGCTATTATGGCGGCGGCGGTCCTGAATATCAGTGGATAAACGGTGAAAGCGAATGGGATCAGTTAAATCTAGGAGCTGACGTTAACGGTGTCGCTCAACCTGGCGGCCCGTCAGAGCTGGTTACGTTTGGTGCAAAAAGCTGTTTGGCGGTCATGAGAGGTAATAAAGTATACACTTATAGCGGTTCTCATGTTAACTGCGGTACCGACAATATCTCGCTGTGGGTACGCCGTAAGCCGCGGCCTAGCGGCTGGAAAGTCCAAGGCGAAAGCTATATCTATAATCGTTCCGACAACAAGACTTATGCGAATTATAATAATTCTAATGCTTTTGGTAGCTCTCGTCCGTATGCTGAGCGTCATCTGGATGGTAAGCCTGATGTTTTTCCTGGAAAACAGGCCGAGTTCATAGCGACTCTTCGGAATACTCCATATTCAAATTATCAGCATACAACATCTAGTGTACAAGTAGTTATAGAATCGGCATATTTTAATAATCTGCACGATGTTGCTAGCTGTGCCGGTAAGGATTGGCGCCATTGCGGTGGTAGCAATAATGGACATAGAGTTCTCATTGCACGCGGAGCGGTCAGTAATATTTATAACAATAAATGCCGGTCGGCGCTTAATAACTTAGTGCAAAGTCCTAATAATACAAATACTTGGAGTGGTCGAGACGGCGACGATTGTATGAAGATTCGCGTACCTAGCGATGGTAGCAGGGCGGGATCTTATATATGCACCCAGATATGGTGGACGTGGCCTGATTCGGTGGTGCGTCGAGACTGGGCCTCAAGTGAACCCGCTTGCGCGAGGGTGGCGTCTGACTTTAATTTGGTGCCAGGAGTTGGTTCGGCGGGCGGGTCAACGGCTATTGGCGTACTAGAACAAGGTAATGCGACAACGCTAGATAGCACCATATACAATACCGGCGGGCGTCGCGAAGCTGGCGGCAGTAGTGATGCCGATGTCTTTACGTTTGCCTTCACTGGATCGGCTGCGGAAATGTCGGATGGTCAACTGGGCAGTATACTAAATAGCATATTCAATAAGAATGACGGAGACAGGCATTATGCCGATACGACCTATGGCGCAGGCGTGAATACATGCTCTTGGCTCAACTCTCAGCCTCAGTTGTCTGGTAAAATTAGCGATTGTACGCCAACAAATAACAAGCAGAGTGCTTTTGACAGGACTGAAGTTATTGATACGTCGGCGCTTGATACGGCACGATACAAGATTGGCGATGTAATTTGCCGGGTAGCTACTGTTAATAAGTATAACTGGGATACAACGGGAGATTCTTCAAAACGCCGCGTATCGTATCCGCGTTGCTACCGTATTTCCAAGAGGCCAATGGTACAAATCTGGGGTGGCGATGTGCGTGTCGGGTCGAGCAATATCGCGAATGCTTTAATCACCCAACAGTATAAGTCGGGCATCTATACTGGCGGCGCGCGTACGCTGACTATGAGTGGCAATACTCATTCGATCGGTAGCTGGGGTGAGTATGGTATGTTTGCGCCAGAAATTTCCTCGTATAGCCAGTCAAATGTTGTGTCGGCATCAGGAGGTGCTCTTTCTGGCATGGGTACGACATCGCGGTTGGGCATAGCGGCAGATAGCGAGTTAAATGGTCTAACATTTGCCAATAATAAGGCTAGATATGGGCAATGGGGAACTATCGGCGCGCAAAATACTGTCAAATCTAGTTATTTTGGCACTCAGCGTCCGTTAGCGGGCGAGAATATCTCGCTTAACGGACTGGACGGTTCGTACAAATTGTCATCGTCGCGAGCAATCGTGAATTTGTCGGGCGGCACTATTGGGATGGGTAGGTCGGTTATCATTGATGCCGGTGACAAGACGGTGGTCGTAGACGGCGACATACGTTATGATACTGGTAATTTCTCTAGCGCTAGTCAATTGCCGCAGGTCGTGATTTATGCGCGTAATATCATTGTTAAGGATAACGTGACTAATATCGATGCTTGGTTAATTGCTCCGGGTACTAATACTGGCGTGGGCGGTGTGATCTCTACCTGCGAAGTTGATGAGAGTGGTGTTCGATCAGCATTGATCCGATCTGATTATACTAGCGGATTGAAATCGACGGTTTGTGACAAGCCATTACAGATTAATGGGGTAGTGTCGGCGCGTGTTTTGCAGCTGCGCCGTACTCACGGAGCTGACGGTTCGGCTGGCAATGAGAATGGTTATACCACGCCAGCGGAGATTATTAACGCGCGGATGGATACGTACTTGTGGGCCTATAATAAAGCTAATGCAAACAGTTCTATTTCAACCGACACCACAACCGAGCTGCCACCGCGGTATTAGCAGTTGTTTATTGCGCAAATAAGGCCAATCTGTTAAGATATCTGTAAGTGCGGCCTTATCGTCTAACGGTTAGGACACCAGGTTTTCATCCTGGCAATCCGGGTTCGATTCCCGGTAAGGTCACCATATAATATAAATTTGCACTTGTCAAGTACGTCCTAGTCTGGGCGTACTATTTTTGTAGAACATATTAGAGTATAATAACTATCTATGAGTAATACATTTAAAAGGACTAAGATACTGGCGACTCTGGGGCCAGCCACAAATTCACCAGAGAAAATCAAACAATTAATTGAAGCTGGCGCAAATGGCTTTCGTTTGAACTTTAGCCATGGATCGTACGAAGAGCGGCTCGATCAGATCAAGTGGATTCGTGATGCTAGCGCCGAAGTTGGCCGAACGGTAGCAATCTTGCAAGATTTACAAGGACCAAAAATTCGTCTCGGCGTTCTAAAGAACAACCACTTAGACGTTAAAGCTGGCGACGAGATAGTTCTCGATCATGCAATTCAAGAACACGATGGCAGTACGAATTTGCCGATTCAATACAATTTAGCTAACAAAGTTAAGGTTGGCGAGCCAGTTTACTTGTTTGACGGCAAGATTCGCGGCGAGATGATTGAGCGGGTTAGTGATACAGCAATCAAGATTCGTATTCTGAATGATGGATTTTTGATGAGCCGTAAAGGCTTGAATCTGCCAGACACCGACTTTGGCGGCGATATTTTAACGCCAAAAGATTTGGCTGACGTAGAGTTTGGCGCCGACAAAGATATTGATTTTGTAGCCCTCAGTTTTATTCAGAGCGCGGATGATATTAATAACTTACGGCAGATTATGCTAAGCCACGGTTCAACAGCGCAAATTATCGCGAAAGTTGAGACCAAAGCAGCTATCGAGATGGAAGCACTCAAAGAAATAGTCAAAGCTGCTGACGGCGTGATGATCGCGCGCGGCGACTTGGCCGTCGAGACTAGCCCCGAGATTGTACCGATTGTTGAGCGCGAAGCAATTCGCTTGTGCCGCAAATACGGTAAACTATCAATAGTGGCAACGCAAATGTTAGCTAGTATGGTCGATAATCCAGAGCCGACTCGCGCCGAAGTTAGCGATGTAGCAACAGCAGTAATCCTTGGTACTGATGTGGTGATGCTCTCTGATGAAACAGCTAACGGTAGTTATCCTGTCGAGGCAGTCAAAATGATGGCCAAGACGGTGCGCTACACGCAGTCGCGCTGGCCGATGAATGACATGCCGATTGAATATGGCGAGAAGAACCGTCGCCGTAATGCGATTGCTAATGCTGCGGTAGTAGTAGCTAACCAAGTAGACGCCGATGTGATTATCGCCGAAACTAAATCTGGCGCAACAGCCGCGCGGATTGCTGCCTGTCGTCCAGAGTTGCCAATCGCTGCGGTAACGCCGAATAAGCGTGTGGCTCAACAGTTAGCTTTGTCATACGCTACCCGTTCATATGTGCGCGAGGAAGGCGAGCATGTTGGTACAAAATTAGCCAAAGAGTTGCTCAATTGGGGTACTTTCGGGCGCGACGACAAATTGACCGCGGTTGTTGTCAGCGGTCGCCAGTCGGGTGTAGCTGGCGGTACCGACACATTGCGTGTGCGTGTTGTTGAGTAAAAGCATTAAAGTTTAAGAGACACCTCGCTTTTGGCGGGGTGTTTTCATGCAAAAAACTAGACGAGCGTTAATAACTGTAGTAAACTAGACGCAAGGGTAAACATAAGCAAGTATAAAACGTGGGCAAGAAACTTATTATTGCAAACTGGAAAATGAACCTCACTGTCAATGAGGCGAGTTTGTATGTTCATAAACTCGACAAGCTGGTTGGCAAGCTCAAAAATACTGAGGTAGTGTTGGCACCGACCATGCTAGCGCTCCAGCCGCTTAATATGCAGGTGCAACATCATCACTTTAACCTGGCAGTGCAGAACTTTTATTGGCGTGACAGCGGTGCTTACACTGGTGAAGTATCAGCGTCGCAGCTGCGCGGTATCGTACAATATGGCATAATTGGCCACAGCGAGCGCCGGCATATCTTTGCTGAACGCAGTAAAGATATTCGCAGCAAAGTGCAAGCGGCAGTGCGTAATAATATTACGCCTGTATTGTGCATTGGTGAAACAGCGCAAGAACGAGCCAACAAGGAAACGTCTGATGTAATTCGCGATCAGCTGGTGGGAGGACTAGCTAATATCACGAGCGTTGAGGTTGGCCAGATTGTTATAGCTTATGAGCCAGTGTGGGCAATCGGTACTGGTAAATTCGCTTCACCGCGCGATGTTGAACGCGCCGTTAAATATATTCGTCGGCAAATTGAGCATCTTTTCGGTAAAGTTGCTGCCGAGAATGTCCGCGTACTTTACGGCGGTAGCGTTAATCTTGATAACGCTATGTCGTATTTGCAAACAGCTGGTGTAAATGGCTTGCTTATCGGTGAATCAAGCTTGGATGTCTATGCTTTTGCTGGTATTATCAAAAAATGTGAAGATATGCCATCCTTACCAGTAAAGAGAGGTAAATAGCTATGACAGAATTCGACTTCGACGAGCTAGATCGTTCAATTACCGAGGCTATGTCCAAGAGCGGATTATTAAAAGAGGACGGTCAACATGCTGAGGTGCCAACACCGCCGGCTGTCTCTACGCCTTCAAATCCTTCCTCTAATGCTGCGCCAGTTTCAGTTGAGCCTAATAAATTAGCTCCTGGTCCTGGTCCAGTTGCGAATATGATGGCTTCACCCTCGCCGGCCGCAACGGTTGGTGTCGCTAAGCAGCCAAGTTCATCTTTATCAACAGCTAGCGTACCGGTTTCGGCTGCAGTTCCAGCACAGCCAGCTGTTGGGGTGTCTACCGCTCAGGTTCAGACTTTGCCAACAAACGGTGCTTCAGCTTCGGCTGGTGTGTCAGTCGCTTCTCAGGCTTCTACTGTTGTTCAAAATTCAGCTCTAAATAGTTCAGTACCATCGCCAGCTCCCCAGCCGTTGCCGCAAGCCGTAATACCGCCGCAGGTAGCGGCAATTGGCGGAGCTGTGCCAGTCCGATCGGGATTACCAAAAAAAATGAAGACTAAGAGTCGCGGCCGTTTCATGGACATAGTTAGCTCGCAGCCAGGTGTCAACAAACATCCCGCCAGCAAAGTTAAGTATTCTACGATGCCGACACAGTCGTTAAATAATGTGTCATCTAATATTTCTGGCGGCTCGTCTCAACAATTAGGGTCAACTGGTCAGCGAAGCGCTCAGCGTCTTGCTGCTAGTTCTACTCAGTTTAGTTCTAGCGAAAATGTAGCAGCAAATACAAATAACGTTTCTAGCGAACTGCAATCGTCTGAATCGCGAGTTTTTCACGGTAGCAGCGCATTGTCTCAAGCTTCACAGTCTAATCCTGGTTTTGAAGACAAAAATGATTATGATGAAGCAGACGACAGCAAAAACGAAAAAAGATCGTATTCTATCGGCGGTACACACGGTAGGGATATTGCACCGTCTGCCGAGCTTGTTGAGTCGCTACAGAAAGACGCGCAAGATGCTAGCAACGAGATTGGCTTTTCGCAAGCAGAATCGCGAGCTAACGACATTCAATCAATTGAGGACGCTTCAGCCGAAAACGATGAAGATGACGCTAGAATACAAGATGCGCCAGCTCCTAAAAAACATCGGTTTATGCCGATTGGCGGCAAGCCAAAGCCTGTTGAAAAAACTCTTAACCCTCCTACTGCCGAAGCCTCTGTTACTAATGTAGAAAATACGAGCGAGCAACCCGAGCAACTAGCTGAACCTCTGACAAATCAGACGGTAGATTCGCCTGTACAGTCCGCTACTACAGAACCAGATCCGCCCCGCGAGCAAACTATCGACGAGATTGAATCAGGCGCTATTTATGACACTTCTGAATATTACACTGAATTCAAGGATGATAAGAAACATAAGCAGTCGCGTCA
>JABCOL020000009.1 GCA_013333625.2 Candidatus Saccharimonadota bacterium
TCTGTAGAGCTGGTATGATATCGCTAAATGGCATTTTATATCTTTCAGATATACGTCGTTTCTGTTCTTCGATATCCATTCCTATTATTGGCATTACGGCAATACGATCATTGTCGGTGCGTTCGGCGATTTCTTCTATGTCGTGTATTAAATCTAATGATTTTTTATCCATTTCGTCTCTTGTCACACTGAGTATATAGCGCCCGAGGCGTTCTCGTTTTGAGCGGGATTGCGCTAAGGTTTCTGGGCTTCGTTCGTCGATACCGTAGCGACCATCCGAAGTATCTGAATCATACCAAGGTGGAACATAATGAGCAGCGAATTCATCAGGAACCAGTAAACCGCTTTCGCTTTTCCATGTCTTTAGTGTTGGTACAGACCAATAAATTGGCTCAAGGTTGGCTTTACCCTGAAGAGCACGGTTAATTAACTGTTCGGCTATAGTAAGTGTTGCTCCAGAACTTTTGACTTCATCGAGAATTGCAACATGTTTTCCGTCTAGAACTGTTGGATAATTCCAAACATCTTCCTCAAAGTTGTCTTCGTTAACTTCTTTAAGGTCTTCTGGTGATAAATATTGTGAGCGTATGGAAGCGACAAATTTGTTAAGTAATCTTGGGTCTATCCGATCAATATCTATATTTTTAATGTCTGGTTTTTGAATATTTTTTATGTTGCCCATGCTGGCAGCGAAAAACTCTTTATCAATGTTAAGAAATGACGGTGAAGGGAAATGATCGCTGGAGGTTGCAGAGAGAGAGCTCCATAACTGGGCGACAATGTCGCAAACAGGGCGAGCTGATTTGTCTAGATAAATACAAGCGTCTACGGATCCAGGGTAGCGTGATTTACCATCAATAAAATGAGGTGATTTTGTTAATTCGCCATTGAATATAGCGATTACCCTATTAGTATCATTGACAATTGTAGTTTCGATCTCTGGTATAGCACGGGGAACATTTCGAGATTCTTTCATAGTATCGTCTGGATTAAGTATAGGTTCAAACTTTGTGGCTAGATCTAATAGTCTGTAGGGGCTGTCGTCTTTTGGTGCTGATTCTTTTGCCATAAAATTAGATTCTCCTGCAATGGATTATGAAATTATTACGCTACTACTTTTACTGTAGCATAAACATGATAAAAAAGCAATAGCATGATAAAATATAGATGAAATAATGCTTACAGTCTGTTATAATAAGACAGTTATCGTTAACGCGGAAGTGATAGAGACGAGAATTTGTCGCCTGCGGCGTTAGGGCACTATAGCCTCGCCGAAGACGAATTTTCACCCCTGTTACTGCCGCGAAGAAAGGAGCTCTTTATGAGTATTATCAACCCGAGCGGCAAGGAGATTTTTAGCGTTACCACCGAGCTGTGCGGCCGGCCGCTGAGTATTGAAGTTAACCGCGTTGGTTTTCGGACGACTGGTAGCGTATTGGTGCGCTACGGCGATACGGTGGTGCTGGGCAGTGCCCAGGTAGGTAGCCGGCCGGTGCAGCTGGATTATTTCCCGCTGTCGATTGATTATGAAGAAAAGTTTTATGCTGCCGGTAAAATTTCTGGCTCGCGGTTTATCAAGCGCGAGGGCCGGCCCAGTGACGAGGCAGTACTGATCGGCCGGTTGATTGACCGTCCGATTCGGCCGCTGTTTCCAAAGGGCTACCGCCAAGAAGTACAAGTGGTGGCGACGGTGCTGAGCATGGATCCGGATTTCCGCCCGGACGTGGTGGCGATGATTGCGGCGTCGAGTGCCTTGATGCTGACCGGTACGCCGTTTGACGGGCCGGTGGCGGGCTTGCGGGTGGGCCGAGTGAATGGCGAATTTAAGGCTTTTTTGACGCCGGAGGAGCGTGAGCGATCTGATTTGGACCTAGTGGTGGCCGGTATTGCCAGCGGTATTACCATGGTGGAAGCCGGCGCTAAGGAGGTATCAGAAGAGGTAATTGTCGATGCCATGGCCTGGGCGCACCAGATGATGCAGCCGGCGATTCAGTTGCAACGCGAACTAGCTGCCAAAGTAGCGCCAACCCCACAAGAATACGAATTGGTTTTGCCGGACGAAACAATTCAGCAGACAGCTGACGAATGGGTTGACGGTAAATTAGGCGAGAAAATCCGCCGGCCGTATCCGGAGCGCAACGAGGTAGTTAACGAAATCCGCTGGGCATTCCACGAAGCGATGGCCGAAAAGCTGGGTTTGAGTGCTGAGGAATATAGCGAGGTGCGCGATGAGTACGATGAAGCATTCACCTTGGCGTTGCATAAAGATGTTCGCCGCGGTATCGTCGAGGATAATATGCGTCCAGACGGCCGCGAACTAACTGAAATTCGCCCGTTAAGCTCAGAGGTTGGTTTGCTGTCGCGAGCGCACGGCTCAAGCCTATTTACTCGCGGCGTGACGCAGGGTATGAACATTGTGACTTTGGCACCGCTGAGTTACGCGCAGCTGGTTGATACCATGGAGGTTAACGACGGTGAACGGCGCTACATGCACCATTACAATGCGCCGGGCTATACGGTTGGCGAGGTTAAGCGGATGGGCAGTCCGGGTCGGCGCGAGATTGGCCATGGCTACTTGGCAGAGCGTGCCTTGACGCCAGTGTTGCCGAGCGAAGAAGACTTCCCGTACGCCATCCGTAGTGTCACCGAAATCATGAGCCAGAACGGTTCGACGTCGATGGCAGCGACCTGTTCAAGCTGTCTGGCGCTGATGGATGCTGGCGTGCCTCTCTCGGCGCCGGTTAGCGGTATCGCCATGGGTCTGATGATGGACGGTGATACGCCGTACGTGCTGAGCGACATTGCCGATGCCGAGGACTTTGCCGGCGATATGGATTTCAAGGTGACTGGTACAGCCAAGGGCATCACGGCGCTGCAGATGGATATGAAGGTACATGGTTTGCCAGTGGCAGTGCTGCGCCAAGCGATTGAGCAGAGCAAGGCGGGGCGGGCATTTATTCTTGACCATATGCTAAGTATTTTGCCAGCGCCGCGGGAAGCACTCAGCCCGTACGCGCCGCGGATTGAAAAGCTAAAAATTGATCCAGATAAAATCGGCGCGGTCATCGGCAAGGGTGGCGAGGTGATTAACAAGATTACCAGTGAGACTGGCGCTGAGGTTGATATCAAGGAAGACGGCCTGATTACCATCGCCAGTCCGAACGGCGAATCAATTGAGAAGGCGCTTGCCTGGATTAAAAGCCTGGTCGAAGAGCCAGAAGTTGGCAAAATTTACCAAGGCAAGGTGGTCAGCATCAAAGATTTCGGCGCGTTCGTGAATATCTTGCCGGGGATTGACGGTATGTTGCACATTTCACAACTATCGGATAAACGAGTCGGCAAAGTAACTGATGTCTTGAAAGAGGGTCAAACGGTACGTGTTAAGTTAACAGAAATTGATAACCGCGGGCGCCTAAGCTTGACAATGAAGGGAATTGAACAGCGATAATATTTCTACATAAACGAATACTATACGGAACAGCTTAAGTTTTGCTATACTTAATAGAGATACACTTATAAAAGAGGGGAAGTCTATGAACAATCAACCGCAACCACCTGAATCGCCGCAGTCAGTGCCGCCTGCGCAGCCACCAGCTCCAATGTCCGCACCACCTATGCAACAGCAGCCAGCGATGCCGCCGCAAATGCCGGTTAAAAAAGGTCTCAGCAAAGGGGTTTTGTGGGGAATAATTGGCGGTTCTGTTGGCTTTTTGCTGCTAATTATCGTAATAGTGGTTGTTTTGCTGCTTAATATGGGGCCGAGCAAAGAGGATTATCGCCAAGCTATTTCGTGGATGAACGATGAAAGCTCGAAATTGAACAGTTTGCAGTATTCGTCTGTGCGCAATCCAGAAGCCTACAAAGAAACAGTTAATAGCGCTATCAAGAGCCGCGACGAGTTAAACGACAAATTGTCGAAATCTAAGATTATGCACGATAAAGATGTCAAAGAAGCTTACGACAAATACAAGAAAGCTTACGACGTCGCTAAACCTGAAATGGAAGGCTTGTCGCAGTACGTGGAGGTTTATAGCGAGGTCAGAAAAAAATGCGATAACGTATTTTATCTTGGCCATATAAGCAAGAAGCCAGATGAAGTTGATAAGGAAGTCAGTCAAAAATACGGCGATTGCACATCCTTGATGCAGAAACTGAGCAAATCAAATAATAGCAATGTGGCTAATTTCGGTAAAGAATGGAGCGATTACTACACTTCGTTGAAGAAATACTACGTCGAATACGCTAGAGCCTATACCAGCGGTAATTTCAGCGCTCGGCCGCGCCGTCCAATAGAACCGTCGACTACTGGCTATACGTTAATTACTAACGCTAGCCGCAAGGTTACCGATAGCGGTATGGATCGGTACTACAACGACTTTTCAAGCGTTGTCAATCAAAAATTAACTGCGCTGCGTTAATATTCGCCGCGCCGGTAGTACCCTCTGTATCAGCAGAGGGTACTATTTTGGTAAAATGTAATTATGGATAAGCAAGCTGAATTAGACGCATTGGCGGCGGAAATTATAGAAGCTGGGATTTGTTCGGAATTGGCGGCTCAAGCAACACAGCTGGTGATGGGCGATGGCAATGCTGATGCTGATATCGTATTTATCGGCGAAGCACCGGGTAAGAACGAGGATTTGCAAGGTAAACCATTCGTCGGTGCAGCGGGGAAATTCCTCGACGAGATGCTGGCGGCAGCTGGTTTGCAGCGCCCAGACGTTTATATTACCAACATTGTGAAGTATCGGCCGCCAAATAATCGCGACCCGCTGCCAGAAGAGAAGCGCCAGTTTTGGCCGTATTTAATGCGGCAATTAGAAATTATTCAGCCAAAAGCGGTGTTAACATTGGGGCGGCACAGCGGCGGCGGTTTTATCCCTGGATTAAGGATTAGCCAGGACCACGGACGGCCGCGGCGGGTGCGTTTGCATGAGCTGGAATTCGTGGTAATTCCGCTGTATCATCCGGCGGCGGCGCTATACAATGGCGGCATGCGCCAGACGCTAATTGATGATTTTATGCGGGCGGCGGCGTTTGTGCAGCAGAATAATCCTGAATCGTAAGTTGGTATACTAGCAATTCAGATAATTTTATAAAAACTCTTGCCAAAATTAAGCAGCCGTAGTATAGTGGATAATCGATATCCACTATATCTAATTTACGGAAGGACTAATATGAAACTATCGGGAGCTGTCGAACAAGCCTGCTGTATTATGGCAATTTTAGCTGATCCGCAGCGAAAAGCGCCGATAACCAACGATGCTTTGGCAGAAAAGATGGCAGTATCGCCGACCTATCTGAAGAAAATTAGCCGCAAGCTGGTGGTGGCGCGGTTGATTACCTCGACGCAGGGCGCTGGCGGCGGTTTCATTTTGGCGCGGGAAATGGGCCAAGTGACGCTGCATGATGTGGTGCTGGCGATTGAAGGCGAAGCGCCGTTTTTCCAGCCTCAAGGAATTGTCGAAAGAGTGTTTGCGTCGCGGCCTCGCCAGGTGGAAATTGGCATGAATATGATTGAAAAAGTCTTTTCCGAGGCGCAAGAGAAGTGGAGCGAATATCTAAAAACGACAACGCTAGCAGACGTTGTCAAGGAGGTAATGCATGGTTGAAAAATTAAAACGGCTGTCAAGCATGCGCCGCGTCAATATGGTGCGAGCTGAGTGGCAGCATCTCTTTAAAAACAAAATATTACTGCTGTCGATGGCGGTTATTTCCTTTATCCCGATTATGTACAGCGGTTTTTTCTTGGGCTCAATTTGGGATCCATATGGGCAGGTGAAAAATCTGCCGGTGGCATTTGTCAATGAGGACAAAGGCGCGCAGCTGAACGGTCAAACGGTCAATATCGGGCAATCGGTCGAGCAAAAACTCAAAAGTAATCATGATTTGGGCTGGGAATCTGTAAATAAACAGCAAGCTGATAGCGGCGTAAGCAGCGGACATTTCTATGCGGTGGTGACTGTTCCGGCGGATTTTTCGGCAAAAGCGGCGTCAATTATTGCTGCTCAACCGCAGCAGGCGGTGATCCGCTACACGACCACGCCAGCCAAGAACTATATCGGTTCGCTGGTCAGCAATCAAGCGGCTGAGAAAGTCAAAGCTTCGGTGGCCGAGCAAATTACTCAGGCGTATGCTAAAGGCGTTCTGGAGAATGTAGATAAACTTGGCGATGGTCTGGAAACGGCGGCTGGCGGCGCGGCTAAATTGCATGGCGGTCTGACGCAGCTGCAAGCGGGCGCGCAAACTTACACTGGCGGTGTTAAACAATTGGCGGTAAATCAGCGGGCGATGGCTAATGGCTTAGCGCGGCTCGGCGATGGATCGCGCCAATTGCAGGCAGGCTTGGGCCAATTGTCGAACGGTTTGCCAAGCGAATCGCAAGTTGCGCAGTTAACAAGCGGCATGAAACAGCTGCAAGCAGGCCTTAATCAATTAAATACCAGCGTGTATAATCCATCGCCGGCTCTTGTTAATCAGCAGAGCAAAGTGCAGAGTGAAGCACGAGATCTGGCGCAAACTATGCAAACGTCTTTAGCTGATTTATCAGCAGCAGGTGTTGTGTTGAAAGATTTGGGCAGCCAGGCGGTAGCTTCTGGCGGTTCGACAACTATAACTTTGCCGCAAATTAGCCAGCTTTCCCAGGCGCTTAATAAAACGCAAACGATTAGCGTCCAAGCAGCTGCGCTGCTTAAAGATTTGCAGATACTTACTCAAAGTCTGTCAACGCAGCAAGCACAATTGCAAACTGGCGTTTCGACGCTGACTAATGGAGTTAACCAGCTGGCGCCGAATGCAATCACTGCTCTTAATGGTTATAACAATCTGCGGACGGCGAACAATCAATTGCTGGCTGGCTCGACATCGCTAACAAATGGTCTGGCGCAGGCGCAAACTGGCAGCCAACAGCTGGCGAATGGCGCGCAGCTGTTAGACAGCCGCTCCAGTATACTAACGAATGGCGCTTCGCAATTGGCGGGCGGCGCAGATACTTTGGCTACGAAGTTGGCGGATGCTTCTCGGCGACTCAAAATACAACCAACTGGCGCGGCCACGCAGCAACAAATAGCCAGTCCGGTGAAATCGGAAACGACCAAGCAGGGCGACGTGCCGAATTACGGCTACGCGCTGGCGCCGTACGTATTGTCGCTGAGCTTGTTTGTCGGGGCGATTGCTCTGAATATTATTTATCCAATCCGCAAAACTTTTGCCGAGCAAGAAAACGCTTTTCGCTGGTGGCTGGCCAAAGCTTCGGTTACTGGCGTGGCGGCTTCCGTTCAGGCAACCATCTTGATGCTGATCATGGTTTACTGCCTGGGCCTGGTACCAGATCATCCGGTGAATTTCATCGGGGCGATTTATTTGACGTCGTTTGTCTATATGTCGATCGTATCGCTTCTGGTAATTGTGCTGGATAACCCAGGACGCTTCCTAGCGATGGTGCTATTGGTGTTGCAGCTGGGGTCAAGCGAGGGGACGTTCCCGATTCAAACAGCCAATAGCTTCTTTCAGGCGGTTAATCCGCTAGTGCCGATGACTTATTCTATCTGGGCGCTGCGCCAGGCTATCTCGGGAGGCTTAGGCAGCTCGTTCTATAGCGATAGCATGTGGGTACTAGCTGGATTCTTACTGGTGGCTAACTTGTTGACGATCGGTTTCTTTATCTACCGCGGCAAGCGCAAGTTCGCTCATACTTCGGTGGATGGCGACGATTAATTCTCTTTGAAACTTTTAAGAAATGCCAGCGTCTTAAGGGAAACGGCGCTGGCATTTTGGTTGATACGCGGCTATTTTTGACAAAATACCGACAGTTTGCTAGAATAAAGTTACTAACGAGAGGGATTTCTAGCGAGTAAAAGCACCTCTCTACCTGGTTTTTAGATTATTGTAATAAAAAAGGAGTATAACAATATGGGTCAGCGGCGACTGGCAAACCCCAAAGGCGATGACACGAGTAAGCGCCCTTTGCAGGCTAAACAAAAATCAACTAACACAGTATTGAACGCGACAACTACGCGTAAAGGCGAAGTTTTTCGGGCGCAGCGTCGGGTGTCAGAAGGTGTGAATGCGCAGGCTAGTCAACATCTGATTAATGTGCCGGTCAACAAGTCGGTATATAACGGCTATGGCGGCAAGCAATTTAGCTTGAAGGACCAGCCGAAACGTCCGCGGGCGCCGCGGCCAACACTGAAGGTGATTCCGATTGGCGGTGTTGGCGAGATGGGTATCGGCAAGAACATGACGGCGATTGAATACGACAACGATATCATCGTCATTGATATGGGGTTCTTGTTCCCAGGCAGCGATTATCCGGGTATAAATTATATAATTCCTGATACTCAGTGGCTGGAAGAAAATAAGCATCGGATTCGAGCGCACGTCTTTACGCACGGCCATCTCGACCACATCGGTGCATTCCGGCATATCATCCCGAAATTGCCAGCACCAGTTTATGGCACGAAGTTCACGCTTGGCATGCTGCAGCGGACGATGGAAGAGACAGACGGCGCTTTCACGCCAGAATATCACGAATTAAATCCAGAAAATCATGATACTGTACAACTTTGTGATTCATTTAGCGTTGAGCTGGTACGCGTTAATCACTCGATTCCAGATGCAGCTGCCGTAGTGGTGCGGACGCCAGTTGGTAATATCCTCTCGAGCGGCGACTGGCGTATCGAGGAAAATCCGGTCGACGGCAAGAAATTCGATTTCAACCGGATTAACGAAATTGCCGAAAAAGAAGGCTTTTTGCTGTTTATGAACGAGTCGACTAACTGTGAAAGCGACGGTACGCATACGCACGGTGAATTCGATATTCAGCACAGTATGGGCGAAGTGATGGATAAATGGTCGAAGAGCCGGATTATTGTCAGTAGCTTTTCTAGCCAATTGCATCGAATTCAGCTACTTCTCGAGGAAGCGAAAAAGCATGATCGCAAAGTGGCGTTCGCTGGATTTAGTATGATTCAGAACCTAGAGGTGGCGCTGCGTTCGGGCGTGATTAAAGTGCCGAAAGATACCGTCGTTAAGATGGAAGATTTGATTAAATTGCCTGATAACAAGATAACAATCGTCTGTACTGGCAGCCAAGGCGAGTTCAATGCGGTACTCAACCGAATGGCGACGGGGGCGCACAAATACGTTAAAATTAAGGGTTCGGATGTGGTAGTACTGAGCTCGAATCCAATCCCTGGTAATGAAAAATACGTAGTGCGGACAGTCGATGGCCTGATGCGCGAGGGCGGCGAGATTATCCAAAATGGCAAAACACACCTGACTGGTATCGGGCCGCTGCACCTATCGGGTCACGGCTATTACGATGACCACGTGCGGGTGATTAATGCGGTCAAACCGAAGTATTATCTGCCAAATCACGGCGAGTTTCATATGCTAGTGCATAATGCACGCTTGGCCGAGAAAGAATGCGGTATTCCGCGGCAAAATATATTTGTTTGTGATCCAGGCGATATTATTGAGTTTACTAGCGATGGCGCGCACAAAATTGGCCGCATTGTTCACTCTGGCGGTACGATGTATGATGATGCCGGCGCGGTAGTCAGCGAAGTGGTACTCAAAGACCGTATCCACATGAGTCAAGAAGGTATATTTATAGTCATATTGACGGTTCAGCGCGGTACGGGGCGGCTCTTGACCAGTCCAGACATTATCAGCCGCGGGTTTATCTACATGCGCGATAATGAAGAGCTAATGGGAATGATCCGCCAATATCTCAAGCAGAAAGCAGCGCGCAGTTTCTCTGGTAAGTATGACATAGAGGTGGTCAAAAAAGAAATCAAAGACGAAGTAACGCATATTTTGTATGATCAGACGCGGCGAACGCCGATTGTCATTCCAGTGGTTAATGAAGTTGGCGGCGCAGCGAAAGCACACGGCCGCGCCCCGCAAACTAAATCTGCTGGCCAGCCGTTGATGCCGCAGCCGTCAGGCAAGCGTTTCCCGCGCAAACAGACCCCTGATACCGAGGCAGTAGTGCCGCGCGACCACTCAGACAGCCGCTCGTACTAACAGATATGTACATGAGGTTTTCTAGATAAAATTAGATATTGTAACATAAAATTGATATATTAACTATTTTTAGTTACGATCAAGACATGAAGAATATTGAATCTACCCCCCCATCTTTATCAACGCCATTAGCAAGTATTAGTGTTTGTCCAGAACTCGCTGCAATTGAACCGTGGTCTACGCCAAATCCAAAAGTTAGAGTTTATTTTGAAAAATCTCGTCCGGACGCCTGGCCTATACTTCCGCCAAGAGATCAGCTCAATCCGCAGGCGCGGGAGGCGCTGGCTGTCTTTGATAAGGCAGACGAATTGCGGGCAGAACCTGGATATGAAGAAGTGTTGGAGCTGGCAGGCTTACGGGTAGAAGTAGACATTAAAGATAGTAAAAAGCAGGCAGCGGAAAAACTAATAGACAAAGGGGTTAGACTAGGAAAAATACCTCCAGAAGATAGGGAAAGTAAACTAGCAAGATATACAGAAAGATCCGGATGGGTAAAATATGGGATAGAAAGACAAGTACTTAGTGGTGAGTTGCCTGGGGATAGCTTTCTGTGTAAACCTCTTCAACTAGGAAGTTCGGCTTTAGAAAGGCTGGCCATATTGGAAGCTCTTGGTTTTAATGAAGGAAACATCAAAGGTTCTATTGTATTTGGAAGTAAGCATAGATATGACAGAAAAGTTCAAGAAAGTGATAGGTTCTTTAGGTCAACAGAGGAAGAACAGAGAGAGCAGTTAAAACGTCTGCTTGATGACGCTAAGACAAATCAAGCGAACGAAGAAAAACGTAAAAAAGAGGCTGCTAGGGTAGCTGGTATTGAGAGAATGTCTGGAGGTGATGTAGAAAGGGTTGTTGAGTGGTTTGAATCTTGTGCGGAATCATTGAGGCAAGATGGCTATGTATTGAGTTCAATGGTAAACCTTGAGTCTAGCAGAGAGAAAGCTGAGCTTGTCAAAGGAAGTATCGCAGAACTGCGCCAATATTTTCCAGATTTGCGCTATCCAAGCGGCTTGAGTGTACTTGATTATTTATCAGAGACTTATGGTGCGGATTCGACAGCAGCAGTATTGGTTGGCGCGCAGGTCGTAGGAACAGGTAAAGTTTATACTCTTGGTTTAGACTGGGCGACTGTTTATAGAAAGTTAGATTACTCAGATAGCCGCTCGTACTAACAGATAGCGCTATTGCTTTTTGTAGTAATTTATGCTACAATAGTAGTATACCCTTTTAGATATAAACAGAGTACAATAGGTAACGGTTATGGCAAAGAAAAAGACGACGCGAACTCGAAAATCGACTAAAACAACTCGTACAGCACGCGCTAGCAAAGCAGCGAAAGCACCAGCACCGCAGCATGAAGTACCCTCTGGGTTTTGGCCGCAAGTTGCGGCGGTGCTGTTGATGGCGCTATCGGCATTGCTGGTGGTATCGTGGTTTGGCGCGGGCGGTCCGCTGCTTAACCAGATGCTAGAAGTGTCTAAACGTGTAATTGGCTGGGCGGTTTATACAGTGCCGTTTATTGGCTTGTATGTAGCGATTAGAATATTTGGCGCCGAGAACAACCGATTACCGGCAGTGATGAAATTTGCCTCAATTTTGATGGTTGTTTGGTTCAGCGGTTTGCTCGGGTTATTTCGCGAAAAGGGTGCGCCGTCGACTGGCGGTGTTGTTGGCGATGGTTTGAACTCAGTCGTCTTGTCACTGGTCAATATACCAGTCGGTGTTTTTATTTATATTTTGCTGATTGCGATTACGCTATTGTTTGTGTTGCAACTGCGGTTTAGCGATATTGCAGCAATGTTCAAGACGACAGTAGCCAGCAACGAAAAGGCAGAGAACGAAGCTAATGTCCAGGTTATGCGCAAAGCTGCCGAAGATGATCACGGCAAGATGGACGATTTCAAGCTTAATGAAGGCGTACCGACAGTATCACAAGATGATAGCAAGCAAAGTGCGAAGCTTAAAATCAAACCGCAAGCTAAAAAAGCCGAAGCCGATCGCGACGACAAAATGGCGATGCTGGCGGTTAGCGACCCGAACTGGCAATTTCCTGGTCTTGATTTGCTTGAAAAGAAAGAAGCGCCAGCTGATGCGGGCGATATCAAGCAGAATGCGCGCATTATTCAGGATACTTTGCGAGAATTTAATATCAACGTCGATATGGAAGGCGCCAATATCGGTCCTAAGGTAACACAGTATACGCTGCGTCCGCCAGCGGGTATCAAGTTGAGCAAGATTACAGCGCTAGAGACTAATATTGCGCTGAATCTGGCGGCGTCGAGCTTGCGCATGGAAGCACCGATTCCAGGTAAAAAAGCTGTCGGTATCGAAGTGCCGAACAAGAAAGCGGCCGACGTGCGTATCCGTTCAATCCTGGAGAGCGCTGAATGGCGCCGCCGCAAAGAGCCGTTGAGTTTTGCTATTGGTAAAGATATTTCAGGACTGCCGTTTGTCGGCGAGCTTAACAAAATGCCGCACTTGCTGGTGGCTGGTCAAACTGGGTCTGGTAAATCAGTAATGATTAATACGCTACTGTGCAGTTTGCTGTATCGTAACGCACCGAGCGATATGAAGTTGATTTTGGTTGATCCGAAGCAGGTCGAGATGGCACCGTATCAAGATATACCGCACTTATTAACGCCGGTGATTGTCGAGCCAGAAAAGACAATGAGCGCACTGAAGTGGGCGGTTAACGAAATGGAACGTCGCTATAGCTTGCTGGCCGAGGAACGAGTACGCGATATCAAAACATATAATGAGCGCGCTAAAGCAAAAGGCAAGAAAATCGGCGTTGCCGATGAAAAGGGTAATGTACAGCAAGTTGATGAAGGTACAATGCCGTATATTGTGATTGTGATTGACGAGATGGCTGATCTGATGATGGTAGCTAAGCGCGATGTCGAGGGTCTGATTGTTCGCTTGGCGCAGAAGGCGCGGGCGGTTGGTATTCACCTGGTGCTAGCGACGCAGCGTCCGAGCGTTGATGTGATTACCGGCCTCATCAAGGCAAATGTGCCGGCGCGAATTGCCTTTACAGTGGCCAGCCAGACCGATAGCCAGACAATTCTCGACCAGGCTGGCGCCGAGAAATTGCTGGGCCAGGGAGACATGCTGATCAAAACTGCTAGCATGCCGAAGCCGAAGCGTATTCAGGGCGCTTGGGTGATGGACAGCGAGGTGAACAAAATTACTGATCAGCTGCGGATGCAGGCGCCGCCTCAGTACAATGATGAAATCGTTAGCCAGCCAGTGCAGCTAAACGGTAAGGGCGGCGTAGTGATGGACTTCGGTGGTAATAGTGGCGACGATATGTTCAAAGATGCAGTGCAAGTGGTAGTGCAGATGCGCAAAGCCTCGACGTCGTTATTGCAGAGGAAGCTACGAATCGGCTACTCGCGAGCGGCGCGGATTATGGAAGAAATGGAAGAGCAAGGAATTATCGGTCCGGCAGATGGTTCGCGGCCGCGCGAAGTGCTGATTTCAAGTGCAGACGAGATTAACTCGGGCGGCGATTTCTAGGATTACTAGGCGCCAACATATTCGCCGAGGACAGTCACCTCGTGGTTGCTGCGCTCGATATCGCGGATAGCTTGGTAAAGCGTTTGCCCGGCGCAGTCAACAACCACAAAAAATTTATACTTCCAGGGCTGCCCAACGATCGGTTGCGACTGCAGCTTGGCGAGGTTGATGCGACGTTTGGCGAATATCTGCAATACCTCGACGAGGGCGCCAGGCTGGTGGTCGGTGGTGATGACCAGAGAAGCACGATTAGCATCAACGGGTCTATCGGTTGGTTCAATCACTAAAAAGCGGGTAATGTTGTCGGGATTATCATGGATGGAGTCCTCTAATATCGGTAGATCATATAGCCCTGCGGCCATTTGGCCAGCGATAGCGGCGCAGTGCCGGGAGCCATTTTGTTTGATAAATTCGACGGCGCCAGCGGTATCAAAGAATTCAATTGGTGTTGCTTGCGACAAGCGTTTTTGTAGGAAACGGCGGCATTGAGAAAGAGCTACCGGGTGAGAATAAACCTCAGTAATATCGCTGATTTTGGCGCCTGGTAAACCTACTAGCATTTGCTCGACCGGCAGTTTGATCTCGCCAACGATAGGCGCGTCGCATTCCTCGATATAACGGTAAACTTCGTTAATGCTGCCAAATAGAGTGTTCTCGACCGCTGTAATAATTGCGTCGGCGCTACCGTCGTCGTAGGCGGCGAAAACTTCGCTAAACGTTGTGCAGGGGATAATCTCGGCGTCGGGGCCGTACCACTGCTGGGCGGCTTGGTCGTGGAAAGAGCCAGCTTGGCCTTGAATAGCAATATGCATTCTAGTATCATAGCATAATTGCGATTTTGACCACAAAACTAGAGGGTGAAAGTATTAAACTTTGCTAGCAGGGTATTCAAGGATTGTAATGGCTAGATAATCTTTGGTATTTGGCATGAAGCACATAAGCCTGCGATGAGCGATGAGCAAATGCGCGAAGCAACAAGTATAGCAGCCGAGGTTGTTTCGGGTAAAATTAGTGAATTTGAAGGAGAAGATCCTCGCTATACTAGCAGGGACGGCAGCTATTCTAGTTATAGCGATAGACAAGACAATTCTGTGGACTTTTTTTACGTATAACATAAATGAACCTATTCCAAATCCGATGACTGGTGAGACTGAGAATCCAGGTACATATGTCGCAATCAATGTAGAGAATAATGTCAACAGAAGTGTGTATGATAAAGGAAAAACATCAGAGACAAAATTTACGTTTAAATCTAATAACCCTCAAGATTACAATAATCTAGTAGCTGACGGCAAATTAACCAGAGACGAGGTTGATGAGTTCATGAAAAGAGTTGATGTTAGCATCAGCGAGATTTCGTCGCTTTACGACGCTAATGAAGACGGCGAGCTGACGCCTGAAACGTTAAAGCATAATGCTCTTACTGGCGGCGATGATAAATGGAGCTTTAGAGTAAAACCAAAATCTGGTGCAAAGGGATACGAAGATAGCGGTGAAATAGGAAATGTTTTTACAGGTGAACACGCAGTGGAAGAAGTAGACAAAGTGGTTGATTATGTAAAACGTGGTTGGGATAAAACAAAATAATAAAAATATAGGTTAACCGGCAAATCAAAACGCTCGCTTTTAAGCGGGCGTTTTGATTTGGTCGCGCGAGGCGGAAGGTTGCTTTTGTTGACATTTTTACTATATTGTGCTATGATAAAAGAGGGATAAGATAAATAAACATGACTGAAACGACTACCACCGACGGCGAAAAGCTCCGCTCGCCGGGACCTGAAACTACTAGAGAAGAAAGTGCCCTGCGAAGATTCGGGAGTGCTGTGACTAGGCTGGTTACTAAAGGTTTACGCGCTGACCGCGGTACTAATCGCGGCGCCGAAACTATGCAGCCGAGCAGCAGCGACAGAGCTGGCGTTGATTATCCTGATGCTAGCGAGGAAAAACTTGATGAGAAAACTCTGCAGATAATTGAAAAGATTGAGAATAATTGGACTTTTCGCATTGATACTAACGGTTCTGGTAACAATTTTGTACCGAATAGCTATCCTGATTTTGCAAGTGCCATTGCCAGTGGCAATTACGAATCAATAGAGGAGTTGATGCCTAATATACGAGAACTGACAGCGAACGATAATAGGCTTGATCTGGAATCTGGAGATTATGATGAATTTTTGTCGCTTTTAGTACAAGACATAGTTACGATGCTCTTCAGGAAACATTATAAGCACATGCCAAAACTTACAGCTAGTGCGCGTCATGCTATGCAGGAGCAGATTGACTCAATGCATTCTCTTAATGATGGTGACGTTGACTATGACAAACGTGAAGAAGATGTGGCTAGACTACTGAGTGCCGAATTAGCCTTACCTGAGGAAGTGGCTAGTGAGTTTGAATGCGCAATTAGCGGCCGGGTGGCCGAGATGCTTGAAGACGTTTCAAGTTCAAGGGGCTGGAAGGGGCTTGATTTGTATGTAGGCTGGCTGGCAGATCATGGTTTTCCGCCAGAGCGCTGGCCGCAAGACGCTAGAGAGCGGGAGGATTTTCCAGAACCGCTGCGCCGAATGATTGACGAACGCGAAGGCGAAAAAGCAGTGGAGCTTGATCGCGCGATAATTAGATATTGTATAGAAAGGACAGAGGTGTATGACGACAACGGTGAGATGCGTCCTAATGTCTACAAACGGAGTTGGTTGATACAAGAGTATTTCGCGGGCCGCTTGCCAAAATTAAATCGTGAGATGATGCTTGTCGGTACTTCGGATGTGATCGTTGCTTCGTCTTCTAAGAGTACGTACGAACAGATTAATGTATGTAATGATTATATTCAAACTGTCCGTGAGATTGGGCAAGATAATGCTAATAAGTTGAACGAGAGACTTGGTATAATACACTTTTCTGACTGGAACCCGAGAGTCTTGGAGGGTACTCTGCATATATTAGAGACTGGACGTACTGAATCTGGCAATCCAGCAACGGCTATCATCAGGGGAGACAGCGGGGATTACAACGATTTTTTTCGTAGTATTCGTAGTATAACGTCTGGCGATATATTGGCTGTTGAGGTAAACCATACAGACGCGTTGTCTGGAATAACAGAAGATCTAAAAAATGCTGGTGTCAATGATGATACGTTTGATACCGTTATCTTGTTTGGACATGGTGATGAAAACGCATTTCATATGTCGTGTACAGAACATATAAAACCCGATCCCAATGAGTGGTATAATAAAGGTGGCGTGCGCAAGCTGATGCAAACGTTAGACCCAGACACTATTATACTGATATCATGTCATCCATTTAAGCGAAGAGAAGACGTCGAGCAGCTTGCTATTAGTGAAGACTTACAGAGGCGGCAAGGTACGGCAACGGCGCTATCTATAGCGTTTTCGGGCAAACGAGTTTTTAGCGGTTTAGACGGACTAGTTCGTTGCTGTACTTATGAGGATGGTGCTGTCAGCTTTGAGACTGAGGATGATAAAGGCCGCAGATCACCAACAGCAGCACTAACTAGATATGGATTAACAAAAGCATATAATGAAGAAACGGATGGATGGTAAATAAAGAAATGGGCGATAATGGCAGTAAAAGAGAACTGATTAAACTTGTGCGAGAAACTGGAGAAGTTGTTGATAACAACGAGGAATCCGCACGGAATTATCTGAGTGCTATAGCTAGTGCGATATATTATACTGCGTCGGACGGTAGCGAGACTCCTGGTGACGCTTCTACAGATGTTGTCCTTTCCCGGTTTGATAAACATGGTAATCCGTCTGAAGACGAACCTGACGTTTATCGTATCGTATATCAGGCTAGCGCAAACGGTGGGATTGGTGACTGTAGCGTGTACAAAATTGTCCCCGGCGAAGACGACCCTCAGGAGCTTACTACGCAAGACGCGAACCTTGATACGTGCAACACGTTGGGGCGGATTTGGCGTAAGCTAGTATTGCGGCGAGCAGAATCCAGAAACTTTGACGATAGATAAATTTTATGCGCAGAGATACTGAACGTCCTCCAGCTAATGATGCCGAGAAAGTCGCCAAAGGACTCTCAATGGTTAGTTTGATATGGGAGGCAATGAAACGTATTAAAAGAAAAATTACGCCGGTATTGATTATTCCTGAGAATGGAGGACCTAAAATCATGTCAGAATATTTGGCAGATGAGCGTGATAGGCTTGTTGCTGCAAATACAGGCATGTCGCAGGAAAAGTTAGCGCCAGTCGGTGTTGAACATACTGAGTCAGAGATCGGCGCAGGTGTACCACAGGAAGGTAGTCTGTATGCCGATAATTATCGACTCATACCAGCACAATCAACGAATGATGAATCTGAATATGAGCCAGAAATCGACCAAGCTGCGCCAACCGGCGAAGTTAGCCCTGAAGACGCCGCTCGGCTATTAGAGTCGAGAAGATTTGTTAGGACTGCTCCGCGTTTAACCGACCAATTGGCGGATGAAGAGACTAGAAGCAATCTCATCACGTATATTGCTGAGACGCACAGTTCTCTGAAAACTGTTACATCGAAAGATCGATACAGAGACAATAGAGCAGAATTGACGGAATACGAAACGCTGCGCCAGCTTGAAGAGTTTCTTGACTATATAGAATCCTTAAACGGTGAATGTGCAGCTAAAGCTAAATCTATGCGCGAGAATTTGACGTTTATTGGCGAAAAAGAATACAAAGAAGCGGCGGCTGGCATTGCCGCCAGCTGGAAGGCGGCTCTCGAGGCGAATACCGATTTGCAGATTTGCACTATCGCTGGCGAGATTGGTAGAGAAAAGATAAAGAGTGGTGAATATCTGCTTGATAATATACTAGCTGACTTCACCGAAGAAGATTGGAAAAGGTACGGTGGTAGAATCATTGTCGATAGAGATGATATTGCGCAGGTGCAGCAGAAAAAAGAGAATCTGCGAGTCGTGCTTTTGGATGATTGGACTATTAGCGGCATGCAGCTTAAAAATGTTTATAATTTGCTAGTTGAGCAATATCCCGAAATAAAAGATCGAATCGAAGTGCAATTGATTGTGGCTAATAAACAAAGGATAGAGAAAGGATTTTTGATTGACCGGTGGATGGGCGATGAAAGGAGAATTCCTCTTAGAGCATATTTCTCGGCGCATGAAGCTAAAACGGCAGAGAACGGAGCTTATATCACTGGTTTTCATTCTTCTGTTGACTATGATTTCGAGACGTTGATACGAAGAATGCTTAGGGAAGTTGAATATAGAGAGGATAGGCCTGAGCTAAAAGGAAAGGTATCTATGCCTCCGGGAACAAATATTGTGCGCCCGTATCGCAAAGATGGGGTGACAAGAGCTAGTCTAACCAATATTGAGAGAGCTCGCCAGTACTGGCGCGGGCGGCTTATGGCAGAGCAAGGAGATAGCCATGCTATACTATGAGAGTATGGGAGAGGTCGCTGAAAAAGCCGTTAACTATTTGTCTACTGATTTTCGCGCCGGGCTAGATGAAAAAGATTCTGCGAGAATTAAAGAGGCGTCAGAAATGTTGCCGCATAATGTGGTTCTTGAGGGAGTTGGCAACCGAATGCTAATCCGAGACTTTCTAGCGCAGACAAAAGGAGAACTATCAAAATATGTTTCGGTTATTGACGACAGGGAAGCAGATTTGGAGGATAGTACGCGGCGCTTGTTTGGCGTTATAGACGAGAACTTAGATAGAATTTGCCAGGCCGCCGAAGAGCGCAAAGATGAGCCGGGCGGTCTCGGCATGGAGCGTCTTCGTCGAGCATTTCAGAGTTCAGATGATGCTACTATTATAAACTTGGCGAGACATATTGCTCAGATGGATGTTGATACGGTATTAGCGATAAATAATCCGTATGCTGTAATGAAGACTGTCCGATCTGATATTGTTGAAGAATTGTGGAAAAAAATACAGGACTACCGAGAAGATGGCGACAGTTTAGAAATTAGAGAAAATATTAAAGAAACAGTGGCGGAGTTTGTCGAGGTTATCGATCGAAATATTCTGGGTAGCATGATGTATGGCGACGAATATGCCGCTAACCATGCTTAGTAATTAGCCATAGCAGGTCTCTTTTCTGTAAATTGGTAGTATATACAGCATGCGGAGCCTACTTTTTGCTGCAGAGGCGATGGAGGGCTGCGGGCGGCTAGCTTTTTTGCGGCGGATAGGTTATAATACTAGTGATATTAAACCTAAGGTTGCGTGAGATAACGTAACCATCCGTACGGATACCAAGGAGGTAATGTATGAGAGAATACGAGCTGACGGTTCTTATTCGGCCTGATTTGGAGGCGAATTTGGACGCGGTGCTTAGCAAGGTCAAGCAGCTGATCGCCGATAACGGCGGTTCGGTTAAGGCCGAGGACAATTGGGGTAAAAATCGCCTCGCTTACAGCATCAAAGGCGAAGATTTTGCGGTATATGTGTCGATGGATGTCGAGCTGCCAGCAGACGCGCCGCTCAAGATTAACAATGCGCTGAATATTAGCGACGAAGTTATCCGGTATTTATTGGTTAAGATAGATCACAAAGCGCGTGCCGCTCTGGCGGAGGCTAAGAAGCGCGCGGCTGAGCGCGAGGCTGAAAACAGCGAAGATTAAGCCATAAATAGGAGGGAAATCTATCATGGCAAAGGGGTTTAACAAAGTAATATTAATGGGAAATCTGACGCGCGACGTTGAACTGCGGACAACGACGAGCGGTCAGAGCGTAGCTAATTTTAGTTTAGCGGTTAGCCGGAGTTGGCGCAACCAAGACGGCCAACAGCAAGACCAGACCAGCTTCATTAACTGCGTAGCATGGGGCAAGCCGGGCGAGATTATCTCGCAATATGTCAAAAAAGGCGCGCCGCTTTTGGTGAGCGGCCGGCTCGACCAGCGTAGCTACGAAGATAAAGATGGTAATAAGCGGTCGGCTGTCGAGGTGGTTGTCGAAGATTTCAACTTTGTTGGCGGTCGTAACGACGGCAATGCGCCGGTAGCAACACCGCCACCAGCAACTAGCGCTAAAGATGTGGTCGTCGAGGATATCGACGATAAGCCGATCGACTTAAGCGAGATCCCATTTTAACGATTAGAAAGGATTATAAAATATGGCAAAAAAAATGCGCAAGGATGCTCCAGTAGTATTCTCGTATAAAGAGGTGAAGACACTGTTGCGCTATATTAGTCCAGTGAGCGGCCAAATCGAGCCAATCTCCAAGACGGGCTTGAGTGCTAAATTGCAGCGGATGCTGGCTCGCGAGGTAAAGCGGGCGCGTCATCTGGCGCTGTTACCGTTTGTGACGCGAGATTAGGGAATTTTCCAGCGTACGAAATGCTTTGTCGTGCGCTGAAGGGTATTTCTAAAGACGCAAAAGGAGATGAAATGTATCAACCAACTGATTTGAAAAAAGGTGTAGTATGTCAAATCGACAGTCAACCATATCGAGTGATTGACTACAACCAGAAAGTTATGGGCCGCGGCGGTTCTATTGTTAATGTCAAATTGAAGAATTTAATCACAGGCGCGGTTATCCCCAAAACTTTCAAGGGCCAAGATAAGATTGAACCAGCAGAGGTGACTAGCAAAACTGTCCAATATTTATACAATGACGGTTCAGCTTTCTTTTTCATGGATCCGAATAGTTTTGAGCAGTTTGAGCTGTCGGCCGATTTGGTTGACGAAGCTAAAAACTTCATGAAAGAGGGCGACGAGCTAGCTTTGCAGTTCTTTGACGGTAAGGTGATTACCGTCGAGATGCCAAAAAATGTTTATTTGGAAGTGACCTATACAGAGGCGGTGGTTAAAGGTGATACGACTAGCAGCGTTTTGAAAGATGCGACACTTGAGACGGGCGCAATTGTCAAGGTGCCGGCTTTTATAAAGGTTGGCGATATTATTTCGGTTGACACGTCTACGGGCGAGTATCGCGAACGCAAGAAATAACCTGTTAAGCTGAGCCGATGTTTCCCGCAGCGTGCTAAAATATACACATGACGAATAAGCGAGCGCGCGCTGCTGATAAAGCCAAACGTCTGCACAAAAAAGTTAAACAGACATATCGTTCGGCAATGCCCGAGCAAAGACGCCACCGGATGTTAGTTTGGGCGGCGTTTTTTGTTGTAGCGGCGATTTTGGCTGTGCAAATATTGTATCCGCTTGATCGAGCGCTGTCGCTAGCGCGGATGAATGGCCGCTGGGTTGGTTGGCAGAGCGAGACAGATTTGGCTAACCAAGCGACGTTAGTATTCCAGCGATCGAAAATTAAATTCATTATTGGCGGCAAACCGAGCGGTGTTTATACGCTGAGTGAAGCTGGTGCTGATATCAAGGCTGAAGAGATGGCGAGTCGACTGGCGAACTATCCCTTTTGGCTGCGTTTGGTGCCGTTTTCGATATTTTGGCAGCTGCCAAATGTGCAAACGCTAGATCTAGCTTTCGCGCTGCCGACATTAGAGGTTTTTGCACAAAAAACTAGTTCGCAACTGTCGCGGCCGCCAATAAATGCTGGCGTGGCGTTTAAAGACGGTCAGCTAACGGCGGTTAATGATGTGCCGGGACATTTGGTGAGTGCGCAAGCTATCAAAAACGTGCTGCAAACGGCTAAGTATTCATTTGCTGGCATGACGGAGATTCGGATTGATGCTAAGTTACAAGAGGCGTCGCGGCGCAGTACGGCGTTCGCTTCTGTCCGTAATCAAGCCGAGCAAGCATTGGCTCGTCCTTTGACGATTCGCGCTGCCGATCAGACGTTTGCAGTTGGCAATGCTGAGAAAGCTTCGTGGCTAGAGTTTGGCGAAACAACAGAAGGTGGTACGACGCTCGCGATTAACAGGCAAAAACTACAAAGCTCAATTGATAATTGGTCAAAAGCAGCTGGACGTTCGGCTGGCCAGACAAATATCAATATTGAGAACGGGCGAGAAGTCTCGCGAACCACTGGTGAGAAAGGCAGTCAAATTGATGCGGCTTCAATAGTGCAACCAGTCACTGATTATCTGCTGAGAGGTCAAGGTAGTAGCGTGATCTTGGCGGCGATGACTGATTTAGAGCCGAGCGTAATTTATAATAACCGCTATACTCCTACCGAAGATGGCCTGCGAGCTTATGTACGTGATAAGGCGCGTAATGGTGCTTGGTTCTCGATTCGCCAGCTGGGCGGTAGCGGTTGGTCGGCAGATGCCGACGCCGAGGAGAGTGTCGTTAGCGCTAGTACTTATAAGTTATTTGTTGCTAAACGTTTGTTTGATGAGATAAATGCCGGGGGAATTAGCTGGAGCGACCCGATGCTTGACACGACAGTGTCGGGCTGCTTTGATCGGATGACTATTGCCAGTACTAATCCCTGCGCGGTAGCGTGGCTAGATAGATTTGGCCGGCAAAATCTGAACGATTTTGTTTACCGACTAGGGTTCTCGCGGGCAGTGACTTTCACGCACGCGCAGGCAATTCATGTGTCGGCGGGTGATCTGACGAAGTTCATGGTCGGATTGGAGACTGGCTCGCTAATTGGCGGAGAGCAGCGCGAGCGGCTGTTGTATTCTTTGTCGCACCATCCTTACCGTTATGGTATACCGACGGGTAGCCAAGCGCGCGAAGTTTATGATAAGGTTGGCTTTTTGTGGAACTACGTGCACGACACGGCGATTGTCCGGCATCCGCGCGGCACATATGTGATGACGATTATGACTCGGGGTAAATCGTACGCAGCAATTGCGGCGATGACCCGCGACATTGAGCGGATTATGTATCCATAGTAGAATTGAGGAATGAAGCAACGGTTAGATAAATTGATGCTGACGCGCGGGTTGGTAGGTTCGCGTTCGGAAGCCGAGAATTGGATTCGTTTGGGACGTGTGCGTGTTGGCGGACAGACGGCAGCCAAGCCGGGATTATTCGTTGATGAGTCGGCGCCGATTGAATTAGCAGTATCAGAACGTTATGTGTCGCGGGCCGGACTGAAATTAGCGGGCGCGGCGAAAGCTTTTAATTTGGACTTTCATGGCAAGACGGTATTGGATATTGGCAGCAGTACTGGCGGTTTTACCGATTTTGCGTTGCAGCATGGCGCGAAGAAAGTATACGCCGTGGATGTTGGTACCGATCAGCTGCACCCGAGCCTGCGCGGCGACAAACGAATTGAATTATATGAAAAAACTGACATTCGGGATTTTGTGCCAAGTGAAATTCCGGATATAGTGGTGATTGACGCGTCGTTTATTAGTCTGAGGCAAATTTTGCCGCACGTTGCGAAAATCGTTGATAAAAATACAACTATAGTAGCAATGGTTAAACCGCAATTTGAGGCGCAACGCCAACAGCTGACTCGCGGCGGTGTCGTCAAGAATGACGGCGTGCGGCGGGCAATCTTGCGCGAATTCGAGCAGTGGGTGCGTGCTAATTTCATAATTATTAATAAAGCAGACAGCGAAGTGAAAGGCGCGCACGGCAACTTGGAGCGGTTTTATATATTGAGAAAAGCTGGAAGTTGTTAGCGGCTTATGCGGCTGGCCGGTGATTCGCTGGCAAATTGGCCTAAGCCATATCAAATCTAAGCGATTTAATGCTAAATTATTTGCTAACGTTAAATCTAAATTCAACTACATCGTCTGGCTGCATGACGTAAGTTTTACCTTCGGTGCGGATTTTGCCGGCGGCGCGAGCGTTAGACTCTGAGCCGGCAGCGACTAAATCATCGTAATTAACAACTTGAGCAGCGATAAAGCCCTTTTCGAAATCAGTGTGAATGACGCCAGCTGCTTGCGGCGCTGTCCAGCCCTGGTGGATTGTCCAGGCGCGAACTTCTTTCGGTCCGGCAGTTAAGTAGCTTTGTAATCCGAGCAAATCATAGGCGGCGTGGATCATTTGGGTTAATCCAGCTTCGGGTACGTCGTAGCTCTGTAACAGTTCGAGAGCGTCGCTGGGGTTAAGACCTTTAATTTCGTCCTCAAGCTTGGCGCAGATGAATAGGCTGCGAGCGTGCGGCACGAGATTGCGCAGGCTCTGCTTCTTGTCTTCGCTAGCCAGGGTTTCTTCATTGACGTTGAACACATAAATTACTGGCTTGGCGGTCAAAAGGTGTAAATCAGCGATATCGTCGGGATTGACGCCGGAAATTTCGTTAATTGGCGTGCCAGCGCGCAGTTTTTCAGCTAGCACTTCTAACCGATTTTTGATAGCGCTAGCTTTGGGGTTGGCTTTGGCTTCTTTGGCAAGGCGAGTCAGGCGAGTTTCTAGCGTTTGCAGATCAGCCAGAATCAGTTCGGTATTGATAGTATCGATATCGCGTTTTGGATCGATAATATTCTCGACATGAACGATATCGTCGCTTTCAAAAGCGCGGACGATGTGGACAATGGCATCGCATTGACGGATGTTAGCTAAGAACTTATTACCTAGGCCTTCGCCTTTTGAAGCGCCAGCGACTAGCCCGGCAATATCGACAAAAGTCACGGTGGCCGGGGTAATTTTCTCGGCGTGGTACATTTTAGCGAGGATGTTTAGGCGCTCGTCGGGTACCGGTACGATGCCAGTATTTGGTTCGATAGTGGCAAAAGGATAATTGGCCGCCAAAATATTATTATTAGTTAAAGCATTAAAAAGCGTGGATTTGCCGACATTCGGCAAACCGACAATTCCGATAGATAAACTCATAATCCTACATTATAGCATTTAAAGGGTATTGTCTGAAAAGTAATTATCTAAAAAGCTTGCGTTTTTTACTTTGCTTATGCATAATATAAGGTATATGAAAATTCAAAAAGGGATGGGCGATTTCTTTGCACTCGACATCGGTACCAACGCGGTGCGAGTATTGCAGCTAGCTGCTTCTGGCCAGGGCAGTTGGAATCTAGTTGCATACGGATATGTGCCTGTCGATCACAAAATTACCGCGAGCGACTCGCCAGAAGCACGGCGCCGGCTCGGCGAGGCCACGATGACGGCAGTAGGCCAGTCTGGTATTCGTACTAAAAATGTAGCGATTGGCTTGCCGTCGAGCAAGACCTTCACTACGGTTATTGACGTACCAGCGATGAGCGAAGCGGAACTGCGGGCGACTATGAAATACCAAGTTGATCAGTATATTCCGATGAGCAGTGACGAGGCGAAAGTTGACTGGGCATTGCTAGGCGGTTCGCTAAAGTCGCAAAACCAAAACGAAGTATTAATCACTAGCGTGTCCAAGCAATATAGCGAAGAACGTTTGGAGTTAATTGAATCGCTTGGCCTGAATGTGATAGCTGAAGAGCCAGATCCGTTAGCGATGGTGCGAGCGTTAGTACCAGCGACTGCTAGTAATTCAGCTTATATGCTGGTCGATATGGGCGAGTTATCGACAGATATCGCTTTGACTTACGGCGATACGCCGCGATTAATCAGAACGATTCCGACTGGGCTGAACTCGCTAGTTAAGGCTGTGGCTCAGAATCTGAGCGTCCAAGAGGATCAGGCTCGCCAGTTTATCCTGAAATTTGGTCTAGATCAAAGTCGCCTCGAAGGGCAAGTCTTCCGTGCTGTCGAGATGACGCTTGATAATTTTGCTTCTGAATTGTCAAAATCGATTAAATTCTTCCAGAATAGGTATGAAGATGTGGCCGTTTCTCAAGCTTTGTTATCTGGATACGGCGCGACTGTGCCGCAAATTGATTCGTATTTGGCGGGCAAGATTAATATATCAGCGGTTGCAACTAGCCCTTGGCAAAATATAAATGTCTCGCAGAGCATGCAGCAGCAACTAGCGCCGATTGCTAACGAGTTTGCTACGGCGGTTGGCCTGGCGAAACGGAGAAACTTGTCATGATTGAAGTAAATCTAATACCAGACGTTAAGCGGGAATATTTGCACGCTCAGCGGGTTCGTAATACGGTGATATCGGTATCAATGTTAGTGGCTGCAGCTGCGGCAGGTGCTGTGATTGTGCTGGGGCTTGCTTTGGGGTCGCTGCAGTTTGCTAGCGGCCAGGCTGATAATGCTATTAAAAGCAAATATAAAGAACTTAGCGATAAACCAGATATTAATGATCTTTTGACTATTCAAAATCAACTAACTCAGATTGATATGATCAGTAGTAATCGAGGTGTTAATTCACGCATCTTTGATACTTTGAGCGCGGTTAATCCGCAGGCGCCAAATAACGTGACTATGTCAACGGTACGTTATAATGCATCAGAAAAAACGATTACCATAGAAGGCTCAACCGCTGGCGGTTTTAATGCGGTAGACGCGCTTAAAAAAACCATTCTTAATACTAAATTGAAATACACGAAAGATTCGGAATCTGCAGAAACGCCGCTATCTAGCTCTGTGAGAATTACCAACACGGCGTATGCCGAAGATTCTGGCGGAGAGAAGAAGCTGACGTTTACTCTGACGTTTTCTTATCCCGAAGAATTGTTATCGAACAGCGTTAAAAGCTTAGTAATCGTTTCGCCGACTGGCTCGGTAGACGTGACTGATTCAAAAAAGCATGTGCCAGATTCGCTGTTTGAGGCAAAGGCTTCAAACAAAAAGGAGGATAAATAATGGCGGAAGCAAAGAAAGATACCTCGCTAAATAAGCGCCGGCAAATTGATCGTAGCGGCCGCGTAATGTTCGGCTGGGTGGCAGGCGCGTCGGTTTTGGTTGGCTTTGCGCTGGTTATTGGCGGTTTTCTAGTACAGCGTATAGTTTTTGAGACGAAAGTTCTAGCCGAAAAGAATCAAACGACATCGACGCTCGATAGTAATATTAAGACTTATGACGGTTTGCGCGATAATATCCGCGTGTTAAACACCAATTCGGCGCTCGGCTCTGCAAAACTTAACGATAAGGAAGATCCGCTGCGTGTTATCTTGGATGCTTTGCCAGCTGACGACAACTCGCTAGCACTTGGCGCCTCTGTGCAGAATTTAGTTGGCCGAGTGCCTGGCGCTAAGCTTGAGTCTTTCCAAACAGTTTCTTCGAACGAAAATTCCTCTGACAGTAGCAAAAATAATGGCTCGTCAAGCGACAACAATGCCGATAATTCTAGAAGTGTTCAACAGATAGCCTTTACGATGGAATTATCAGCCAGCAATGCGGATATACTGCGCAGTGTTTTGCGTAATTTCGAGAAATCAATTCGCGTGATTGATATTGACGAATCAACGATTGAAGCGTCAGATTCTAAGTTTACGATGTCAATTTCTGGACATGCTTATTACTTGCCAGGTAAAACAGTTCAACTTAACAAGAAGGGGATAAAGCCGTGAAGAAGAGCGATATAGCGATGATTGTGCTGATTGCCGGTTTATCTATGCTAATAGCGTTTACTATTGGTAACAATATTCCTGCGCTTAAGGCACCGCGGGTTGGTACTAGTGTTAGCACTATCGAGAAAATGAGCAGTGATGTCAAAGAGCCAAGCTCGGAAGTTTTTAATTCTAATGCCATAAATCCGACAGTAGAAACAATAATTGGTTCGTCTAGTTCGCCTAATTCACCCGATGCCGCAGCCAACCAGAGCCAAAACCGGGATCGTAGTCAGAATCAAAATAGGTAGGAGTCTTTCTAGTGGCGTTGATGACCGATGACATTCAGGAGAAGCTCATCAAGCTCTTGGTTGACGAGGGTTTGGTTTCTCGCGGGGTTATTGATAGAGCCACTAAGCAGTCGGCTAAAACGAATAAGCCGTTGTTGACGGTTTTGGAAGATATTGGCGAGATAGACGACGAGCTGTTGACTCATGCTATTGCTCACGTTTCGGGTGTGCCGTATGTTAATCTGACGGCTAGTATCATTGACCAGAGTATCCTATCGCTGCTACCGAGCGATATTGCTGAGCGCTTCATGGCGGTGCCGCTAGCCGAGGTGAATAATCGTCTGGCGGTGGCGATGATTGATGCCAATAACGTACAGGCGGTAGATTATTTAGCTAACCGTATTCAGCGGCCGCTCAAGGTTTTTATGGCATCGGAAGCGGGTGTCCGTCATGTTCTTGACCAGTATAAAACCGACTTGTCGACCGTTGACGAAGCGGCGCAGGCTACTCAGGCCGAGGCGATTCAATCGTCAAGCGACATCAAAACTATTGTTCAAGATTCGCCGATTAGTCGTGCATTGAGTACTATCCTGGAGTATGCAGTCAAGAGCCGCGCCAGCGATGTGCATATTGAACCGCTCGAAAAATCGCTGAAAATACGCTGCCGCGTCGATGGTGTACTGCGCGAAGTCATGCAGCTGCCGAAAAGTATTGAGCCAGCACTAGTTAGCCGCATCAAAATTTTATCCAATTTGAAAATCGACGAACATCGCATTCCGCAGGACGGTCAATTTGCAGTTAATGTTGCTGGTAAGGAAGTCGATTTGCGTATTGCTGTCAGTCCAGTTGTTTGGGGTGAACAGGTGGTGATTCGCTTGCTTGACAAAACTGGCAACACATTCGATCTAGAACAAATGGGCTATGTTGGTAGAGCATTACGAATGATTCGTAAAGGCATCAAGCGCCCTAACGGTATGATTCTGACAAGCGGCCCGACTGGTAGCGGTAAATCGACCAGCTTATACGCGCTGATTAAAGAGATTAAAACCGATGCGATTAATATTGTGACACTTGAGGATCCAGTTGAGTATAAGATGGACGGTGTCAATCAAATCCAGGTTAATAATGATGTTGGTTTGACGTTTGCTAATGGTCTGCGCAGCATTTTACGTCAAGACCCAGACGTAGTAATGGTCGGCGAGATGCGCGACAGCGAGACAGCTAATCTTGGTGTGCAGGCAGCATTGACTGGACACCTGGTGTTCTCGACGCTACACACCAATTCGGCGGCCGGAGTATTGCCGCGCTTGCTTGATATGGATGTCGAACCATTCCTGATTGCCAGCACAGTCAATACGGTAATTGGCCAGCGGCTAGTGCGCCGGGTATCGCCGCATCGCGACGCTTACTGGTCGAACCCGCTTGAGACGCAGATGATTCTCGAGACGGTGGGGCATTTATTGCCCAAGACCAAAGAGGACGTAGCGCGCGTGTCCGAGGATTTGGGCTACAAGGACTTGCCATTAGCCAATCAACGGGCCTACGTGCTGGTCAAAGGTCGCGATACGCCAGCTACGCCGCATGGCTATAGTGGTCGGGCTGGGCTGTACGAGGTAATGGATGTAAATGAAGGTATCCAAGACCTAATTGTTCGCCGGGCCACTAGCAACGAGATCCAGCGCAAAGCAGTCGAGGATGGTATGATTACAATGCGCCAAGACGGCTACTTGAAAGCCTTGCAAGGAATCACTACACTAGAAGAAGTAAACCGCGTAACGTCGGCAGACACAGCATAAAAGGAGGGGACAATGCCAGAACAAGAATTACGGATTGAAGTTTTACTAGAGGAAGTTATCAAGCGCCGAGCTAGCGACTTGCATATTCAAGTTGGTTTGCCGCCGATGCTGCGAATTGACGGCACATTGATAGCTATTGCTGGTTTTGATGCTCTTGATGAAGCGCAAGTCGAGTCGCTGGTATTCGCGATCCTCGACGAAGATCAGCAGCAGATTCTTCTCAAGGATAAAGAGTTTGATTTTAGCTTTGCTTTCGGTACGCTCGGACGATTTCGGGTCAATGCTTTCCATGAGCGCGGTAACCTAGCAGCAGCGCTGCGCTTAATTCCAAATGAGATCAAGTCGGTGACCGAGCTCGGTATGCCGCCAGTAGTGATGAATTTTGCCGATTACCCGCGCGGTTTGGTGCTGGTGACTGGGCCGACTGGCTCTGGCAAGTCGACTACTCTGGCGGCGCTGGTTGATAAGATCAACTCCGAAAAGTCGCAGCACATCATTACCATCGAAGACCCGATTGAGTTTACGCACAAGTCGAAAAAATCGGTAGTAGTGCAGCGCGAAGTCCATTACGATACCTATTCATTCTCGGCGGCGCTGCGCTCCAGTCTTCGCCAAGATCCCGACGTAGTGCTGATCGGCGAGATGCGCGACCTCGAGACGATCTCGGCGGCGATTACCATTGCCGAGACCGGACACTTGGTGTTCGCGACGTTGCACACCAACTCGGCGGCGCAATCAATTGATCGTATGATTGACGTCTTCCCGCCGCATCAGCAGCCGCAAATCCGCGCGCAGCTCAGTAATATTCTGATGGCAATTTGTTCGCAGCGGCTAGTACCGGCAATTGGCGGGGGCCGGGTGGTGTCGGCCGAAATTTTGATTGCTAATCCGGCTGTTCGTAACGTTATTCGCGAAGGCAAGACTCATCAGCTTGACGCGATTATCCAAACTGGTGCCGACCAAGGTATGCAGACGATGGATCGCACATTGGTGCAGTTGGTCCAAAGCGGCACGATTACTTATGATAGCGCGCGGGAATTCGCTGTTGACTTGACTGAATTTGAAAGGTTAATCAGGGGATAGTTAATGAAAAAGTTTACCTACGAAGCACGCGATAAAGCGACTGGTAACATTGTCAAATCGCTTGTTCAAGCCGAATCTGAGAACGAAGCCGCTAAAGCGCTGACCGCTCAGGGCTATATGCCGCTATCAATCAAGGAGGAAGTCGAGGGCGGCTGGCTAGCGCGCTTTACCAACCGAATTTCTAGCAAGGATAAGATTGTTTTCTCGCGCCAGTTGGCAACGTTGATCGGTGCTGGATTACCGTTGACGCAAAGCCTGCATACGGTATTTGAACAGACTGCCAACAAAAAAATGCAGGAGATCGTCCAAGAAATCATTGCCGACGTTGAAGGCGGTAAGACATTATCTTCGGCCTTTGGCAAACATCCAGAAGTATTTAACAAAATTTTCATTGCGCTAGTTACCGCTGGCGAAGCATCAGGTACGCTTGATGATGCGTTAAAGCGGATTGCCGACCAGCAAGAAAAGGATGCGGCAATGGTTAGTAAAATTCGCGGTGCTATGGTGTATCCTGGTATTGTTCTAGCAGTGATGGTTGCGGTTGGCGTATTTATGATGGTAACAATCGTGCCGCAGGTTGCCAAGTTGTACTCTGATATGAAGAAGACCTTGCCAGTTTTGACATCAATTTTAATCGGAATATCTAATTTCGTAATTAATTTTTGGTGGTTAACTTTAATTCTATTAGCGCTAGCGATCTTTTTTGCGCGGCAATATGTTCGTACCGAAGCGGGTTCGCGTTTGCTGGACAATCTGAAGCTTAATATGCCGCCATTCAAAGGTATGTTCCGCCGTCTTTATATGGCGCGGTTTACGCGTATGGGACAGACTTTGCTAGTTACTGGCGTACCGATGCTGGATATGCTGGCTATTGCCGCTGAGGGTGTTAATAACGCTGTTGTAGCCGAAGAGATTACTAGAGCTGCTGGCAAAGTGCAGAGCGGCAAAGCGCTTTCAGCTGCTTTGCAGACAGAGGATTATATTTTGCCGATGGTGCCGCAGATGATCAAAATCGGCGAACAATCGGGTAGGATCGACGAGATGATGGGCAAGACAGCGCAAGCTTACGAAGACGAGCTTGACGAGGAAATTCGAGCAATTTCAACAATGATTGAGCCGATTATGATGGTAATTCTGGCTATATTCGCCGGCGTGTTGATTGGGGCGGTACTATTCCCAATTTACAGTCTAGTCGGCAGTGTACGATAAGGTCTAGACAACTGAAAGGGCCTACGCTATACTGAATACAGTTGAGCATAAGTTCAAAGGGAAAGGTGGAACTAAATTATGACAAAACAACAGATTAAAGACCGCGGTTTTACAATCATCGAGGTCGTTTTGGTGCTGGCGATTGCTGCACTGATTTTCTTGATGGTGTTTATTGCGTTGCCAGCACTGCAAGCTAGCCAGCGCGATACAGCTCGCAAGAGCGATGTTAGTATCGTATCGGCTGCGTATAATAGCGCTTTGAGCAACAACCGCGGCGGTACCGCTGTAAACCAAGATGTGCTTCGAAGGTTCGTTAATGGCGTATCGGAAAATACTAGTATTGATAATATAAACATCGCTGACTTTAGTGGTCAGATAACTGTTAAAGATGCACAAATCATTGTAGTTTTAGGGGCTAGGTGTGGCACATCAAACCCTGACGGGAAGCAGGATCTAATTAGTGGTACTCGTCGTCAGTACGCTACGTTTACGCGCTTAGAGGCTGGCAATCATGCTGCGTATTGTTTAGATTCGTAAATCTGTGATATCTACAGTTTTTTAAAAAGGTTGCGTAAAAGCGTAACCTTTTTGCTATACTAGACGTATGATAGTTGTATCAATTGCTATAGTGTGCGGTGTATTCGGGCTAGTGCTTGGCAGCTTTGCTGGAGCGCAAGTCTGGCGGCTGCGAGCTTGCCAACTTGTTGCTGACAAAAAGGCCGGCGAATCGTACGACAAGGCCGAATACAAAAAATTATCGCCGCTCCTGAAGGGCAAGAAGCAGCAAGACCGCTCGCGCTGCTTGAGCTGCGGGCACCAACTCGGTTTACGCGATTTGATTCCGTTAATCAGCTGGCTATCGACACGCGGTCGTTGCCGATATTGCGATAAGTGCATCGGCTACTTTGAGCCGTTGATGGAATTATCTCTCGCGGCGGCATTTATGGTATCGTTCTTGGCCTGGCCATGGCACCTGGCGGGGTTGCAGTGGGTATTATTTGCTGTTTGGTGTATATCGTTGGTAGCTCTAATCATGTTAGTTGCTTACGATATCAAGTGGCGAATTCTGCCAGACTTTCTTACTGTTTCGTATGGCCTGGTCTCGCTAGTCTTTGTGGTGTTGCGTTATTTTATAGTTAATGATGTTAAATTATATAGTTTGGCAATAGCGCTAATAATTATGTCGGGTGTTTATGGCGTGCTCTACTTGATATCGAAAGGTAAGTGGATCGGTCTAGGCGACGTGAAATTAGGTGTTGGCTTGGGGTTGATATTGGCTTCGTGGCAGACGGCTTTTGTCGGGCTGTTTCTAGCTAACTTAATTGGCTGCGTCTTGGTGATTCCAGGACTTGCTAGCAAGAAACTCAAAGCTAATAGCGAGATTGCTTTTGGCCCGTTGTTGGCCTTAGGATCGTTTATTTCGTTTTTTGTTGGTGCGCGAATTATGGACTGGCTAGTGATTGCATCGTTTTTCTAGTATCAATGTTATGATGCTTATGCTAAAATAGTGATATGAATAAGTTGTCGGGGGGCTTCACAATTATCGAGGTAATGTTGTTCCTGGCTGTTTCGGGGGTGCTGGCTGCTGGTATATTGGCGACAGTTGGCGGTACTATTGGCGCTCAGCGTTATCGTGATGCTGTTGACTCGTTTGCCGATTTTATCCAAGGCCAATATGACAAAACTGTGAATGTTCAAAACGACACAGAAAATCACAATGAGTGCGGGCTTAATGCCGATAAAGACCGGATAGTCGTTAGCGATAGCAGTACAGTATTGGCAGGCACTAGCCGCGTGTGCATGATTGTTGGACGTTTTATATCGTCGGTTGATGGCGCTAATTTTACAGCACGGCCGCTGTATATAGCGACAGAAAACGAAGACCAAATGAACAAGGCTTTATTATCGCAAGGCGATTATGATTTTTTGCAAAGGGCAGCCGATAGGAGCGCGTTGTCGGCTACTAAGTCGGCGCTGTTAACCACATCAAATACTGGCCACTCTGTTGATAACTATGCGCTCGGCTGGGATACTCGAATTGATGAGAGTAAAACTGATCGAATAATCTCGATCGCCATCGTACGGTCGCCAGTTAGCGGTGTTATCCACACGTACTTTTCTAACAAGACAAGCGTTAGCGACACGATAACGGCAGGCGGGTTAAATCAGGCGAGGCTTTGCGTTGACCCTAGCGGCTGGCTAACTGGCGCGCGGTTAGGCGTGCGGATTGACCGCGATGCAGCACTAGAAAGCTCAGTACAAGTTGTCGGGGAGGGCTGCTAGATGCGTTATAGTCGCGGTGACACCATTATTGAGGTAATGTTTAGTTTTGTGGTATTCAGCTTGTTGACCGTAGGAACTTATATAGTTATGAATCGCGGTACGCAGATTGCCCAGCGTTCGCTTGAGATTACGCTTGTCCGCCAGCAACTTGACGCTCAAGTATCCCTTATTAGGTATGTTAAAGATACTAATCCTGCGCAGTGGGCGGAGCTAACTAGCAGCAAATTTTTGGTCAATAATCCACTTGATGTTGTGAGTGCCAGCTCAGATGGCTGCCCTGCGCCTGGCGGCCGTGTTGATTTAGCCACTGGTACAAATGCCTTTTTTATGTCGGTTGATCAAAAGAATGATACAGTTCTGCCGGTGCGCGTTTTGAACACGACATATTCGTCGCCTTCAGTTTACGCTAATGTTGATTTAATTAACGCTAAAACATACGGTGTTTTTGCCCAAATTGTTCGAGCCGAGCAGAACTCAGGCGTAAATACTGCTAAAGCTTACGATGTGTATGTGAATGCTTGCTGGGATAGTGTTGGCGCGGCAGCGCCGTTAACCATAGGAACGGTGACGAGGATATATGACAAGTAATAAGAATGCAAATCAGATACAGGGTTTTACTTTAGTAGAATTGCTTTTAGCTATGACTGGGGTGGCGATACTTTTGGTGGCGGTGGCAACTACTACGATACAGCTGATGAATATGTATCACAAAGGTATCACGATTAAAACGATTAATTCTGCTGGCCGCGAGGTTGGCGATATGATAAAGCGTGATGGTTTGTCGGCAAAGGGCCGAGATATCGTTCAGGTGGCTCCTAGCGATAGCGGTACCGGTGGTTTGGGTCGATTGTGTTTTGGCTCGTATACTTATGTTTGGAATACGCCAGAGAACTTGAGGTCAAGGGACGCTAGTGCTGGCGTGGTTTACGACGATGATCCTAGCCACAGCAAAATCGTTTTTGCCCGTGTGGCCGACCCGGATGGTTCCCTATGCAAAGCGACGAGAGGGCAATACCCAAAAGTGATTACTAAGGGCGCTCCGATGAATGCCGTAGAAGTACTAGGCGATAAAGATACTGGTCTAGCGATTCACAATATTTCTTTGACCGATCTATTTGTCGATAGTAATAGTCGAGCTGGTTATACGATTGGTTATACGCTTGGTACTTATGAAGAGGATACCTATCGTAATGGCATAATTAATTCTAGCGATGCGCAGTGCTTAGCACAGTCTGAAGAGACTAATAACTATACTTTTTGCGCGATTAATCAGTTCGCGGAAACTATAATTACAGAGAGGGCATCATGACGCATTCCAAGCAATCCGGCCTAGTTTCAATTATTGTTGTAATGTTTACAGCTATATTATTAATGGTAGTGTCAACTGGCTTTATTCGCATCATGGTTCAAGAAGAATCGCGCGCTTCCAATAATAACTTGTCGCGTACCGCCTACGAATCTGCGGTGGCGGGCGTCGAAGATGGCAAGCGGGCGATTATGGCTTGTCAACGCGGCGGCTCGGCTAGCGCTGCTTGTAAGGCGATTGCTGCTAAACGCTGTAGTACAATACAAGATGCTGGCATAATTAGTAGCATAAGTAATACTGCTATCACCATCAAGAGTGGTACTAACTTACAATACATTAGCGGACAGGCTTATACTTGTGTATTGATTGATTCGCAAACAAGCGATGTGGTGTATAGTCTCAAGGAGGGCAGCTCGCGCGTTGTGCCGCTGCGCGTCAACAAAGATACCTCTATGATTAGACTTCAATGGATGATGAAAAATGATAAGGTGTCGACAATATCGTCTGCTGATGGCGGCGCCACTTTACCAAAACGCGTGGAATGGCCGGCTGATGCGCCAGCGCTATTGCGCATTCAAGCGGTTGTTCCAGAGAGCACGACAGTTAATGGGCAACAAAGTTTTGATAGCTCGATTGTCTCGACTGCCTTCTTGCGTCCGTCTGGTATTCGCGCGCCGAGAAATTTGTTAGATAGTACTACGTTTAATGTAGTGGCGCCGCAATCGGTTCGTGCTGCTGGTAGCGCTACAAACGCGACGGCAGGCGTCTCGCCAATTACGTGTTCAGCGGAAGCTTTTGATAATCATCAATATGCTTGTTCGGCCTATGTCACATTGCCGCGCAATCTTGTTGCTGGCAATCCAATGGCTTTTTTGCGAATCACTAGTATTTATAATGACACTGATGTTAGATTATCGTTTGATAATATCGGCGATGGTACAATTAAATTTGACGGCGTGCAGCCAAAAGTCGATTCAACTGGCCGAGCCGGTGATGTATATCGTCGCGTATCTAGCCGGATTAGCTCGTCTAGCAATATCAATTATCCTGAATATGCAGTTGATATTACAGGCAGTCTTTGCAAAGACTTCTCGGTAACTAATCAAGGGGTACCTTCGGCATTAACATGCAAAGTTATTCCAGAAGAGCAGTAAAACCGTAGAATAATAGAGATAATTGAATAAAAAATTTATTCAGTGTCGGTGTGAAATTGCTCGTAAACGTCTTTGAGATGCTGGTCGGTTACATGGGTATATACTTGAGTGGTAGCGATACTGCTGTGTCCGAGCATACTTTGTACGCTTCTGATATCGGCGCCGTTCATTAGCAAATCGGTCGCAAAGCTATGCCGCATAGTGTGCGGACTGACGTGTTTGGTGATGCCAGCTAGCTTAGCGTATTTTTCGATGATTCGCTGAATGCTGCGCTGCGATAGCCGCCGATAATCACCAGAAGTGTTAGTCGTGCCGCTATTGCGGCTATAGCTCAGGAATAGAGGTTGTAAAGAATCGGTTCGCGCCGATAAGTAATCCTGGACGCGTTCAGCTGCCCGTTTGCTGATAAAAACCGGGCGGTCCTTCTGTCCTTTACCGCGGACAGTAAACTCGCGGCGCTGCATATTGACGTGATCTTTATTAAGCCCAACGAGTTCCGATACGCGCAGTCCGCTAGAAAAGAGAAGTTCGAGAATGGCTCTATCGCGAAGTGCTGGCAAGCTATCATCATTAGGTACTACATCAAGCATACGCTGCACCTCGTCGCTGTACAAAAAAGTGACTTGTTTGCGGTGAACTCTCGGCAATTCTATTTTGTTCGGCGCCATACTTTTGATATCGCGCTTACTTAGGTAATCCAGGAAACCTCGCAGGGCAATGAGGTGATAATTCTGAGTAATAAGCGATAAAGTGCCGCCGCGATCTGTCTGATAGCGATTGAGCCATAAGCGATATTTTCTGACCAGTTCTGGGCGGATATTATCAACCTTTAAGTCGAACCCAGCGAATTCTAGAAAACGCTCTAGATAGTGGCGATACGCCTCGCTAGTCTTGATTGATCGTCCGCGTTCAATTTGGAGATACTCCATGAAATCTTCAATCAGCTCTGACATATCCATAAGAATATTGTACGTCGTTAAAGGTAGATAAACAATATATCGAACAAAAAAGTTATTCAAAATATTTATAGTAAATAACTTAGATATATCTGATATAATAGCGGTAAAGCAACTGTATAAATAGGAGATATAAATGATGGGTGATGTAGAAAAAACACTAATTGTCTTTAAGCCGGATTCGGTGCAGCGGGGCTTAGTTGGGCGTATTTTGACTCGTTTCGAGCAGGTTGGACTGAAAATAGTCGCTACTAAAATGATTGCGCCCGACAAGCAGCACTACTACCGCCACTACGAAGAAATTGGCAAAATGATCACTCGCCGCGGCAAAGAAAAGTTTGACGTTACGTTAGAAATGATGGTCCAGGGGCCGGTTATCGCAATGGTACTTGAGGGCGTTGAAGCAGTTGATCTGGTTCGCAAACTTGTCGGCGCGACAGAACCAAAGAGTGCTGCTCCTGGTACCATTCGCGGCGATTTTTCGCACATGAGCTTCCAATATGCTGATAGCGAAGGCAAGGGAGTGCCTAATCTAATTCATGCTAGCGGTAACATCGAGGAA
>JABCOL020000010.1 GCA_013333625.2 Candidatus Saccharimonadota bacterium
AGAGAACTTTTTCCTGCGGACTAGCGGTTGACGACTTTGCGTCAGCAGTTGAGGCTAGCTTGACATTATTTAGCTCAGCAATATCCGCAAAGAATTTGGACTTATTGCTAAAATGTGCATTTTGCTCCGCCGCAAATTGGTCAATTACTAAAAAACCAGCATTATGCCGCGTGTGAACGTACTTTTCGCCAGGATTGCCAAGGGTCAGGATGACTTTCATAGCCTTAGTATAGCACCTTGGCTGTGATGACGTATAATAGATGTATGGCGAAACGCGATGATGATTTGGAGTTTAGTGTTAACGCGGCGTTTGACGAAGCGCGGGCGGTTGTTGATAAAGTGCCGCTATATTTGGTGAACGGCTCACTGGGTGCCGGCAAGACCAGCGTGTTAGAATTCTTATTGCAACAAAGTGACTATAAGGGCGCGCGAGTGATTGAAAATGAGTATGCTAACGAAAATGTCGACGGCTACCGGCTGGAGGGATTGGCGGAGATGGTGACGACGTTGGCTGGCGACTGCGTCTGCTGCTCGTCGAAACACGCGCTGGCACGGATGCTGCTGGATTTTTGCCGGAATTCTCCGGCGCCAGTATTTATCGAGGCGACGGGTGTGGCGCGAACGATGAATTTGGTTGAGAAACTGATAAATGCACAAATCTTCAATAAGTATGAACTGATGCAGAGTTTTTACGTGATCGATGCGCACGAGATTTTGCGCGGGATTGAGTCGGCGCACGAGGTTGAATTACAGGCGGCGGACGTGATTTTGGTGACCAAGGAAGATTTATTGAACGATAGCGAGCGAGCTGAATACGACATAAAATGCCGCGCCCTGCCCTACGCCAAGGTGCTGAGCGCGCCGCACGGTCGGTTTGAACTCAGTAAATTAACCACGCCGTCGGGACTGCTGGCGTTTTTTGATACGTACGACGGTGAGCTGGCGGTGCCGGATAATCCGACTTATGCGGTGCTGGATGTGTCGGGTATGAATATCGCGGCGTCGGCGCTAGAAAACATGTGGCCGGAGTTGTTCAGGGCGTATGGCCTACGGCGGCTGAAGGGCTGCTTTATCAGTGACAGCGGCGTGCGCCAGCATGTGGAGGCGACCGAGCAGCAGATTCAGCTAACTAATGCCAAACCTGAGGAAGCGGCAAAAATTGTGTTCATCGGCGAACGGGCGGATGAAATTACGCGCGAAGTTTTGGCGGCGCAGCTGGTGATGTTTGGATAAAAGTTCGCTTTCGTCGTTTCCGACTCATCAGCATAGACACGCATCTATGGAGCGAACTGACAAGCAGGAGAATATGTGTGGCGGAGAGAACCGCCAAGAATTCTCGGCGGCTTGCCAGTCCGGGTTTCTACACCGAGCGCGAGTGGAAGTATTCGCTCAAAGCGTAGAATTCGTAGGGACAAAGGAGCTTCGAGAATTCGTGAAACTCCTTAGGGTCGTCAACGCACAGCGCGGCGCTGTGTGTCGTGAACTCAACCAGGGCGTAGAGGTGCTCCCCCTCTCGGAGCTGCTCCTTCGCCTGGTGATACATATAAGTGTCGAGCCTGCGCCCGACATATCCCTTGACGATGTCTTCTGCGTGCCTGTAGTAGGTACCCACGCCGGATGACCTTTCTCCTCACCCAGGCGGGATGCCTGTGCTTTCTTGCAGAAAAAGCACTGCTCGACGCCCGGATGGCGGCGAGCAAGATGAGGTTTCGCGACACTATTTTGCTTCCGCTAAAATAACGCCATAAAATCTCACCTTGCTCTATTCTCAACTGCTTGTCAATATACAGCTTTTGGACAAAACGTCAAATATCTGTCAACAAAAGCTGATATATATCATATCCGAACGCTCAGGTCAATAGATTTACGCAACTTTGTTGAATTTTAGGCAAAAGTGGGTGAAAATAACGATAAATAAACACTTTCGCCTGCTCGCGATGCCTGCAGCTGCGGATAAACCTAACTCTATATTTATAACTAGGTGGTTGAAGTAAATGGTAGTAAGGGTTATTTGTCGTCGCTACTTGATTTCTTGTCGTTTCGAATAAACCATCGAATCAAGGTGATAGCGGCTACTACGGTTGCAATTGTCACCAGATAAGGTATGGCTACGGTGATGCAAGTTATTATGAATTCTTTGCTAATAGGCGACATAATGTTTTAATTATAATGTATTTACATATCAATAGCTAATGTAGTGGACAGGAATAATCATCGCTTTGGGCTATTTTCAATTTATTCTGTCTCTTCGCGCGCCTAAAAATCATGTACACAAAGACCAAAGACAGTAGCTGCGCCAGGACGATTCGCACGATTTGCAGTTTGTCGTGGCCTTGCGCCGACTCGATATGAACAATGTTGATAATTACATTGTTTAAGAAATGATCAGCCAGCCCCAGCCACAGACTGCCGGTTATCTTACATAAGAGGCTTAGCTTTAAACCGATCAAACATGAGAGCAAGGCGTAGCCGGCACCCAAAAGCACCATGCCACTCCATGACAATTCGCCGTCGAGAAAAGCACGCAGCGGCATCGCCAAGTGCCACAAGCCGAACAGCAAGGCACTAGCAAGGATGGCTTTAGCAAAGGTGTATTTCTGCTGCAAGATACGGACGAACAGTCCACGAAATAGCCCCTCTTCCATCCATACATTAAAAATGTTGAACAATATAACGAAGCCGATACTGACGCTGACGAGTTCATTGCTTTTGGTGAGAGAAAAGCTACCAGCGATTAGTTTTAGTGTAGGGCTGGCCCCTTGGCAGTGGAGGATGATGAACTCAACGGCGTAAGCGATGGCGTAGAAGAAGGCGCCAAGGCACAGTCCCAGTCCGATATTCTTAAGCCAATGTTTGGACCTAAACCCAATATCTCGCCACCGCAGATGGAGAATGCGCAGAACTATGAAAATTATCGCAATGCCGGCGATCTTGTGAACAAGGTTCTCGCCAAGGGTACCTTCATCCGTCCGCAAGACCAGATATTCAATTAGGCGGAAAAAGTAGCAGATAGCGTAGACGACGACGCAGGCCAGTAGCGGATTGAGAGTGATGAATTTCTTGATTTTTGCCGTCTGTTCCATAATCTTACTTTATAATTTTAGGGCGGGTTTATTTGCGTTTTTCGTTTTCTTTGGCTTGCTTGTAGGCTTTAGTGACTGGTGCCAGGCCGCGGGCGACACGTTCGCGGTTGGCTTTGAGCTGCTTTTCGTCGCGGAAAGATAGTTTGATCGGCGTGCCAGTGTAATCGAAAACATCGCGAATTTGGCGCTCTAGGTAGCGTTTGTAACTCCAGTGGACGAACTTCAAATTGCTGCCGTAAATGACAAACCACGGCGGATTGGTATCGGTTTGCACGATGTAACGCAGCTTTGGATGGGTGTTTTTCAGGCCGGCTGGCGGATGCTTTTGAACTGATTGCTGCAGCAGATCATTAAGTTTACGAGTAGTAGTTTTTTGCTGGCGGTGCGCATTGATACTGAGGGCTAAATCAAACAATTTAGCAACATTCTGGCCGGTAACCGAGCTGGTAAATATTAACGGCGCCCACGGTGTAAAGTCGAATTGTGCCGAGATTTTCGGCGCCAGCGCGTCACGGGTGTAGGCATCTTTGCCGAGGGCGACGTCCCATTTGCTGACGACAATAGCTAATCCTTTGCCGGCTTCGGCGATAATACCAGCTAGCTTTTGGTCGAGAGCGGTGCTCAGCTCATTGACATCCATTAGCAAAAAGCAAATGTCAGCCTCTTCAATGGCGGCGAGGGTGCGCAGGACGCTGAACTTCTCGATGCCGATCTCTTGCTTGCCTTGGCGGCGGATACCAGCGGTGTCGAGCAGCTCAATCGCTTGTCCGTGATACTGCAGGCGGACGCGGTTGACGTCGCGGGTGGTGCCGGCGCGGCTGGCAACTATGGCTTGCTGCTTGCCAGCCAGTGTATTAAACAGGCTAGATTTACCGACGTTTGGTCGGCCGATAAGGGCGATTTTGAGGGTCTCGCTGGGTTCGGTTTGCTTTTTAGCGGGAATGTGCTGGCAGATTTCGCTAAGGATGTCGGTGATACCAGAGTTGTGTTCGGCAGAGGTGCGAATGATTGATTTGATGCCGAGACGCAAGAATTCACTATCAGGTAGGTTGCCTTTCAGATCGATTTTGTTAGTGATGAGAATGACGGGTTTGTGGCTCTTTAGGGCGGTTTTGGCGACGCGGCGGTCTTCGTCGCTAGGGTATTTGGTACTGTCGACGACCACGAGAATGACGTCGGCGGCTTCGGCAGCCTCGGTGATTTGGTCTTGGATGCTGGCTTCGAATTCGTCCTCGGCGGGCTTGAGGCCGGCGGTATCTACCAGCCAAAAATCGCGGCCTTGATATGACGCTTTACCGATGACATTGTCGCGAGTAGTGCCGGCTTCGCGAGCGACAATGGCCTGCTGCGAACGCATGATGCGATTGAATAGCGAACTTTTACCAGCATTAGCGCGGCCGATGATAGCGACAGTAGGAAGTTTGGTTGCCATAATTAACTTAATTATAACAGAGGTGAGTTGATTTGGCGAGCGCTAGCGGTATAGTAGAATTTATAATATGCCGATTGAAATGGCGTTATGCAGTGTCGATAGTAATACTGCCGTCAAGAATAGTCCGCCTGCTACTAGAAATATCCATTCGGCGAAAGCCTTCCACGACGCGGAGGACTTATCATTATTCTTATGTTTTGAACGCCGCAAATTTCGCCAGCCAACGAAACAGGCTGCTATAATTATTATCTCGAGGCCAAGCGCGCAGACGTCAATGCCGTATTCAGCGTGCGGTCCAAACGAGATTGTTCTCGGCGCGCTGGCTACAGAGAAAAAACTACTATTCTCGTCAAAACATAATGTGCGCTTGTGCAGCGGGTTGAACAACCAAGATATTGAGTCGTTGGCGTGGTTGGTCAGTTGGTAATGAGGAGTTGGGTCGGGATTTGGCATACACATAGTATTTATTATAATCCAAGATAGATGTAGTAAGACAACTTAATTTGTTAACTAGCAGAAATGCTTTGCCACTCCCCTCGTTTCATGTTGCCAAGCGAATAATTGCCGAATTGTACGCGGTGCAGTCGCACGACGGTGTAACCGAGCGCGGCAAAGGTGCGGCGGATTTGGCGGTTACGGCCTTCGCTCATGACGACTTGCCAGTTGAGGCGGCTATCGTCGAGGCGCTCTAGAGCCAGCTGGCTGCGGCCGTCCTCGAGGTTGACGCCAAAATCGCTAATCATCTGCTGGTGTAGCGG
>JABCOL020000011.1 GCA_013333625.2 Candidatus Saccharimonadota bacterium
GCAAGCTTTACTTTTGACAGGTGCTAATGGCGCTGGTCTGCTAACTACCGCCAAATACTTAGCTGGCCCAGCACTCGCTGGAATTATTCAGCCCACCAACAGAGACGGACAGATTGATGCAAGCGGCGTCATTCGCATCGACCAAATCCGCGACCTGCGCCAATACACTCGCGGCATCACGAACAATCAGGTTGTTTACATCATCGATGACGCCGACAAAATGAATCATCAAACACAAAATGCTTTCTTGAAATTATTAGAGGAACCAGCCCGCAACATTCATTTTATATTAACATCGAACCAGCCGAATTTGCTGCTGCCGACTATCATGTCGCGCGTCGAACGGCTTACTATCCGTCCGGTTTCTGAGGAGGCTAGCCGGCTGCTCCTCGCTAAATATCGGCAGCTTGACACTACAGCGATTGCTCAAATTATGTTTCTAGCAAACGGCCGGCCAGCATTAATTTCGCGCTTGGCTGGCAAACCTAGCGAACTCGCCGATATCGGCGCCGTCATCAAAGACTCGCAAGCATTAATTGCTGGTCCGATGAATGATAAACTAACTGTTGCTGCTCGATACACCGACCGCAAAGACACCTTAGAGTTGCTACGCTATAGCATTCTACTCGTTCAAAATGCCGCTGCCAAAAACAGCACGCCAGCCATCATCGATAAGCTAGCTCGTCTCAGCGAAACCTACGAGCGCATCGCCGCCAACGGCAACATCAAGCTTCAGCTTGCCGCTTTGATCGCGTGATTGTGTGCTATAATAATGCATAGTATGTTTGGATTTTTACTGGTTCTGGGACTAGGCGCCGCAGCAGTCGCGTACCGCCAGTCGCCCGAAGACATCGCAGGCGACTTACCAGCGAAATTATCATCAAAGCTTGATAAGCTCTGGGAAATCGCTCAAGAATCGCTCAAAGCGCAAAAATATCTGCGCGCCGAAAAAGCCCTGCTGACCATTCTGCGCATCGACGCCAAAAACGCCAACGCTTACAACCGTCTAGGTATTTTGTATGCTAAGCAGCATGCTTACGATGATGCTATTGAATGCTTCGAAATCGCCCAGAGCCTCGAGCCAAGCGCCTCTAGCCTGCACAACGTCGGCTTGATTTACTACGAAACCGAAAGTTATGAAAAGGCCGCCCTGGCATTCGAGCAGGCCCTAGAGATGGAAGAAGAAGTTGCTTCGCGCCATATCGCCTACGCCAAAGTACAAGAAAAACTCGGCAATGCCAAGCTTGTCTTGCAGCACCTTGAACGCGCCGTCACTCTAGAGCCAAGCATCCAGAGTATTAACATTTTAGCCGATTCGTACGATCGCAACGGCCAGAAAGAGAAAGCCGCTGCTATTCGCGACAAAATCAATCGCGCCATGTCGCGCGGACAGCATGTTGACCGCCGCGTCAAACAGCCGGCTGGAGCCATCTCTCCGCAATAAAACACTTGCCAAGGTTACGCAAATACGCTACACTGTTAGGTGTGCTTTCGGGTCGTACCTTTCAATTTATGCCGACTTAGCTCAGCTGGCTAGAGCAGCTGTTTTGTAAACAGCAGGTCCTCGGTTCGAGTCCGAGAGTCGGCTCCATAATTCGCGCCGGAGTCGTCTAGTGGCAATGACAGGAGACTGTAAATCTCCCGCTTTTTAGCTTCGTAGGTTCGAGTCCTACCTCCGGTACCATGCGTAGAATTTTAGGCCGTCCGCTACTCGCGGGCGGTTTTTTATTGACTTTATACAGTGTATATGCTATAATATATAGCATGTACGAGTTTATTAAGCAGTCGCTGAGCAGTTGGAGCCACCAAAAAGATCAGCGCCGCAAATTACAGCAAGCTTATCTAACAGTAGTTTTCATTGGGCTGGTTCTAGCCGGATTACTGACGCTCCTAAATGTACCGCAAAGCCGCTTGGCTGCAATGATTGCTGCCGGATTCGCAGTAGTTTACTTGGTAAACGGCATCGCCTGGGCGCTACTGGAAGCGTTCGTAACGCCGAACCTGCCGAAACCCGAATCGACAACCAGCAAGAAGACCCGCCGCCAGAAGTAGCTTGCCTCGACCGCGACAAATATGTTAGAATTAGTAGGCTTTCATGCCGCGATAGCTCAGTTGGTAGAGCGCATCCATGGTAAGGATGAGGTCTCGGGTTCAAGCCCCGATCGTGGCTCCAAGATTAGACTTTTTCGGAGAACGCGACGTAACATGTCGCATTTTTATTTTAAGAAACTGTAGATTATAAATATATTGACGATATAGAGTATCTCATTCATACTATTACATTAGATAAAATATAATCAAAACATTAAGTACGAAAGGCGATAAAATGACCGACAAAGCACAACAAAAAATAAAATATACTAGACGAGTAAGCGCTACAGCACAACAACAATCACAGCGAGCCAATAACGGTCAATGTCCAAACTGCGGCAGCGAAAGAATTCAAGCAGTATATAGTACGACAAATAAAGGATTTAGCGATGCAAAAGCATGCAGCGGCTGCTGCCTATTCGGACCAATCGGCCTTCTATGCGGCATGTGCGGTAGCGGCAAAAAGCAGGAGCATTCGCACAGAATGTGTTTGAATTGTGGCTGCAGGTTCTAATTTCTTCTTGGATTTCATATATCCAAAATCTCTCATAGTCGGTAGTAGAATATGTCATCAGATAGATAGCAGATCATTCCATTTTGGCATTCGCAAGTTTCCGCTGTGCGCGCGTTGTACCGCTATGTATTTATCGTTTTTTATGGGTGTTATTATTAGAATTTTCGTAACTTTACCTCTGTATATTTCAGTTATTCTAATTGTCCCAATGCTGATCGATGGTTTTACCCAGCTCTACACCAAATACGAATCTAACAATACTAAGAGAGTGATTACTGGCGCTCTATTCGGCTATGCAATGTCAACAATGATTTTTATTTTTTGTAAAATTTAAGCTTGTGTCTCTTGCTATAATGGCAATAATGAAAGGAGCGTTTGACGCTAAAATGCCCGAAGACATCGTAACCCAACTGACAGACCTCGCCCAAGGCAACGAATCCTACGCTGCCTTTAACCAGCGTATCGTCAACACCAAGATGCCGGTCGTCGGCGTGCGCGTGCCGGATTTGCGGCGGTTGGCGAGGGAATTAGCACCTGATATGAGCGCAGCAAAAATTAGCGAATTACTGCGGGTAAAGGATGTAACGTTTGATTATGTGCTGCTATGCGGGCTACTGATTACGCACTCTCGGCTCGATGACCAGACGACGATTGACCTAACCAAGCAATACCTACCGTGCGTTGATTCGTGGGCGCACATTGATACGTTTGTCGAGAAAAAGCGGCGCTTTGCTGGCGAAGTGTGGTGGGATTTTGCACTAGAATGCTTACAGAATGAAGACGAGCTCACGGTGCGCTACGGCGTGATTTCGCTGATGACTAATTTCCTAGACGAAGCACACATCGATCAGGTTTTCGCAGTGCTGCGAAACGTTAAACACGACGGTTATTACGTCAAAATGGCATTGGCCTGGCTGTATGCGACGGCGGCGGTACACTTTTTTGAGCTAACGCTGGCGGAATTAGAAAACGAGCATATCGACACTTGGATGCGCAACAAAGCTTACCAAAAAATGCGCGAATCGCAGCGATTTACGCTCGAGCAGCAAGCCGTTATATTAAAGAAAAAGAAAGCGAGCAAACTTGAGTAAGAAACAAGTGCCAGCCGCAAAACGCATTCTAATCTACGGCGATTCAAACGTCTGGGGCGCTAACTTTGCTAGCAAGCGTATCCACTACAGTGATCGTTGGGTTAACCGCCTCGACCGAGCTTTGCGCGGTAGAGCACAGGTCACTGCCGACGGCGTCCGCGGCAGAGTTGCTGGCGATTTCCGCACCGATAAGCCGCATAAGAATGGCTTGTCAACATTTACGACAGCTCTACAAAAGGCCGATAACTTCGACTTAATCATTATCGCCCTCGGCACCAACGACCTGCAACAGCGTTTCACGCGAACACCTGAGGAAATAGTTCGTGACTTATTAGAATATCGCAATCTCGCTGGCAAGACTCCAATTATCTACATTTTGCCGCCGTGTTTTGACACTAGCGACAATTCGGGGTATGAGTTTACCGACGCGTCCGAACAGCTTCGCCAAAAAATGCTGCAGCACAAAAACGAACTTGGCAATTACATCGAGCTGCCTAAATTACCGCTATCAGACGGCTTGCATTTTTCGCCATTAGGACACTATCAAGTTTTCAAGATAGTTAGGGAAGTGCTAAAATCGTATATATAAGCTAATCTACGCCAACAAGATTTTGGCGGCTAAAGAGGGGACGATGAAATGAATAAGCCAATCATATCGATAGACGACATCAAGCAAGCGCTCGAATTCCGCTACGCCACCAAAGCTTTCGACTCTAGCAAGAAAATCTCGCAAGAGAATATTGAACTGCTCCTAGAGGCCGCCCGCCTAGCGCCAAGTTCGTACGGTTTTGAGCCGTGGAATATTATCGTCGCGCAGGAAGACGAACAGCTACGCGCCGATGTCAAACGCTGCGCAGGCGCCAATGCTGCTCGTTTTGACGCCAGTCACATTTTGATATTTACTGCCAAAACCAGCGAAGGCTTGTTGCAAAAAGGCGGACATATCGACCACATACTGCACGATGTCAAGAAACAAAATTCCATCAAGGCCGCCGGCTTCAAGACTTTTTGGCGATATTGGGCTAAAAAAGATTTCGAAATACTCAATCAACCAGCAATGATTCACCAGTGGGCGGCGCGGCAGGCTTACATTGCGCTAGGTTTCGTGCTGCTGGCCGCCGCTGGGCGCAGGATTGACTCGTGCCCGATTGAAGGCTTTTCGATTAGCAAGCTCAGCCAGGTCTTGTCGCAGCACCAGCTAATAGACCCAAATCTAGAAAAGCCAGTGGTAATGCTGGCGCTAGGTTACCGTAGCCAGCGCGAGGTACCAGCCAAAACTCGCCGCCAGCTCGACGAAATTGTGCGTTGGCGATAATGCTGCGCTTCTTTTGCGGGTATTATAAAAAAACGGTAGACAAACTTATGCCAGATAATCCCGCTAGCTTAATATTTGCTAAAATAGCATACATGGAAGACACGCGGAATGTAATCGATAAATTCAAAGGCCGGAGCGAAACGGAGATTGTGAAAGAACTGGACGCTGCAGATCATGGCTTGGTGATTGCTCTGGAGAACACCGAGCGGGATTTTAACATGGGGACGATTGTCCGCAGCGCCAACGCTTTTGGCGTGCGGCAGATTTACGTCATCGGCAGGCGGCAATGGAACAAGCGCGGCGCCATGATGACGGATAAATATCTGCACGTACATTATGTCGGTTCGACGGCGGAGTTTGTCGAGTTGATGCGGGCAGAGAATAGAGAAATCATTGCGATTGATAATATCCCGGGCAGCGTCAATATGTCAGAGATGACCTTGCCAAAGCGCGCGGTGCTGGTGTTTGGCCAAGAGGGTCCGGGAATTTCCGAGGAGATGGCACAGGCGGCAGATAAAATTGTGGCCATTGAGCAATTCGGCTCGACTCGCTCCATCAATGTCGGTACGGCAGCAACTGTGGCGATGTATTGCTGGCTGCAACAGCATATTTTGAGATGAGCAGCACAGTATCCAAGCCACGCTAAAACAACTCTTTCTGCAAATTTACGCTAGAAAATTATGAGTCGGCGATAATAACATATCTAGCTTGAAATTGCTGCACCAATCTGTTATACTTGATTACTGAAGTTTTACAACAACATTAAAGGGAAGTTATGGCAAAGAAGAATAACACTAAGCGCAAGATTATTGCACTCGTCAGCCAACTAAGCGGCCACCGCACTTATGTTACGCGCAAAAACACAGCAAATACACCAGGCAAATTAACTCTGCGTAAATACGACCCAAAACTGCGTAAGCATGTCAAATACGTCGAGAATACCAAAAAATCACTTGGCCGTAACGAAGTTAAACCGCGCAAAGGCTAAAATTAGCAGCCTTTCTAGGCAAACCAGCAGCTCTCTAGCGAGGGCTGTTTTGCTGTACGGCGGTATCAATTACCTCGGCTAGCCACAATGCGTTCGAGACTAGCTTTTCGATTTGCGCCTCGGTTGGACGCTCATTTTCGGTGTATAGATATACAGTGTTGCGCTCGATTTCAATATTAATTTTGTCGAAATGCGAAACTATCACTTCGGCAGCCTGCGGCGATATAATTGATTCAATCTCTATAGCCCGAGTAGCAGCACCATAAATATTATATTTATTAAGAAAAGCCTGCAGGTAGCGCGCCGTAGCCCCCAAAATTAGCGGCTGTAGAGCACTGTACGACGCTTGATAAATCGGATCTGTCCGTTTCATGCCAATATAAATGTGCGGCAGCGGACGTTCAGTATGTAAATCGACTGTAGCGATTAGCCAATGGCAGCGTTGATTCTTATACTTGTGTGACTGACTCTGGCGGACGCGAATAGTGTCGCGCCGCTGCAGAACTGTCGTATCGTAGCCGCGAATTGTACCTATGCAAAGATAATCATCAATATGCGTATGCGAAACCGTATGGCCGCGCACCAAGCGGTGGTCGTCGTCATGCTGATTAGCATAACCAAAATATACCAAGCCGGCGCGATCTGCGAAGCGGCGCATTGCTTGGCGCGTAGCGCGAGTCTTAGCAATATGCCGCGGCGTAAGCCGGCGAAGAGCTCTAGATGCTTTCAATTTTGTTCTCGAACTGACTCCCACCCTGTTATCCTCATCTTTTTATTGTGTCAAGAATCGTCGATATAAATTCAGCCTGGCTCCAACAAAGCGGCGCTACTGAGCATTCGCGCCCCGAAACCGGATCAATTTGCTCAGACAAGACGCCAGTCGACCAAGCTTGGCTAGCCACCCACGAAATTATCCGCTGCGCCGAATTTTCGTCGCCGCACTCCAAATAATACTGAGCTAGCCACAACGAAACAATAAACCACCAGTTACTCGGAGCATCCGGAGCGCTGCGGTAATAGGCGTCATCCTCGTAGCGCGGCAGACCTGGCGCTTCCAGCTTGAAATGAAAGCGGTCGAGAGCTGTTTGTACGGCCTGATGCAAATCTTCTTGATTATCGTATAGGCCATAAATAAAAGCGCCATAAACAGCCGACATATCAAGCGTATCATCAGGCGTGTAAGTGCCGTTTTTGTTGCGGCGCAAACCTTTGCGAAAAGCTTTCTGGTGAGGATCGTACAAGCGTTTTTGCGCGGACTGTTTGATATCCTCGGCAACCGTCCGCCAAGCGACAGCTCCAACCTCGTCTCGACGCTGATCGGCCAGATTAGCCGCCGCGAACAGTGCCGCTTGAACGGTCGCTGTCGTGTACGTCGTCACCATGAAATGCTCTTCCCAGAGATCATAACTTGGTTTTGGCAAGTGCGTCCGATTATCAACATAGCTGGCCAGAAAATTCGCCATCGGTACTACCATCGACGTATAGAACCGCTGCAGCAGCGTGTCGTCGCCAGTCTTATTATAAAATTGACAGAATAAGAACAGCACCGAAGCCGTCTCGTCCTCTTGAATTGGCGCCGAGACAGTGCCATCTGGGTGTACGTACGAATGCCAGCTACTACCCAGAGCTCCGTCGGCACGGTATTTATGTGATAGATAACCTTTCGGACTTAACGCCCGGCGGCAAAAATCAAAGAAATTGTAGGCTTCCTCGGTATAGCCCATGCGAATTAACGGCCAGAGAACATACACGCTATCACGCGGCCAGCAGTACGCGTAGGCATCGCGCTGATAATTAAGCGCCTCGCCATCGCTGCTAGCAATAACAGCACCGCGCTTATCAATATGCGCCTTGAGAAGCATCGTACTATTGATAAACGCCTGGCGATATTCCGGTTTGACACGCTGCGCCACTTTCTTCGCCGGACGCAGCCACAGCCGCCACCATTTAGCAGTAGCTTCAAAGCGCTTATGGATTGTTTGCGAAATAATATTTTTGTGTATGTAAAGTACTTCGCGCAAGGAAGTACCAGCAGCTAGCCAATAGTTTACCCGCGCCGAACCGTGGCCGGCCAACTCTAATTTGAAGCGGATCGTCGAGTCGACGCGACCATGCTCGGCAGTCGAATTCGATAGCTCGCCATCGTCAGCATCGCGATAAGTACCTTCGCGGCCCTCGCGGCCAAATACGCCAACTGCATATTGGTCAAAGAACTTACCGCCGTCAACTTGGCCCGACGCCGCAAAGACTCGGCGTCCACGGTAATGAATGACAGCGTTATCGTCTGGCAACACTTGAACGGTATCAGTGCTGCTACCAGAATCGCCAATGATGAAAGCTTGATGCATAAATAACCGAACATCGCGCGTTTCAGGCCGCAAATTAACCACATGAATCGTCCGCAGAAGCACGTTAAAATCTGTATCGACCGCGTCGTCGAACTCTAACATAATGCCAATTTGTTCATTCACAGCCACGATATGGCCGATCAGCGCCTCGTGGTGATAACTAAATTTGCATGACCAGCCATCGTCGCTCAGCCACGATACGCGGCCATCCGCCCAAACACCGACACGATGCCGAGTATTACCGCCAATCGTATGGTTTTCTAAACCAACGTAAGGGAAATAAACATCGCTAACCTCGCCATGACGACTCAGCCCAACTTGCAATTCGTTATTGCTAAGAATTATCGGTCGCGCCATCAATACCCCGCAATATTATGTTCATGCAATCGATAGCGCACATCGCGCAGCGCATTCATGAAATACAAGAACGCGTCGTACGGCGAATCATACGGACTAAAATACGCATGTACGTCGCCGTCATTAAAGTACTTAGTACACATGTAGTACGGATGGTCGCTGGTCGTCAACTGCCGCCAGTCAGCAATCAAGCCAAGATCACCCGAACCAAGCACATCCTTTTCCATAGCGTAGAGATCGCGCATTGCTTCGTGCTGCATACTATTGCCTAGCCACGCTGACAAGTCGCGCTCGGTATCAGCCCAAGTAGTCGTCTGCGGGCAGTCAATCTCGTCGTGCGCTTCTAGCGCTTGACAGGCGTCGCTAATCGTGTAGAAAGTATGGTTGTAACGCCCCAGCCAACGCTCAACAAAGTCAGCAAAGAACTCGAAAATGCCTGTGTCCGCCCAAATATTTTCACCAAAAGTCTCGAAATCCATAAACAAGTTAATTATTTCGCCGTCGTGGCCCATGCTTGCGTCAACCCAATCGACATAGGTCGGGGAAGTCAGCGGATACGATTCCCAGTCGCGATTGCTAAAGCGAAAAGCGATATCATCGCTCAAACGGTAATTTTTCAACAATAGTTTGACATTTTTCGTGCCAGCTGGCCGGTACATATAATTAGCGTTGCGCCAACCGAGAACCTTATCCCAGCCCTCGGCGATGATACCTTTATAGCCTTGCTGGTCGGCCCATTCGGCTAGCTCGTTATTGTAACTCAGCTCGGTGTTGCGAAAAGCGGTGATTTCGACGCCAAACAAGTCGCGAATCTTCTGGCGATGAATATCAACTTGCCGCTGAAATTCATCGCGGCTATAGAAAAACGCCAAGCTATGGTAATAAGTTTCGCCGACGATCTCGACGCGGCCAGTTGCGATAATATCGCGCAGCAAATCGATCACGTCTGGCGCCCAGCGCTCGGCCTGGTCTAGCAATGTGCCAGTCACCGATAGCGACACGCAAAAATCTGGATACGCAGCCAGTAATTTGCGCAGCAATGCCAGCATCGGCCGGTACGACTTATCAGCAACCTTCTCAAAAATAAAGCGATTACTGCGATACTTATCAGCGAAATTGTCAAAATAATCATGCTTGAGTGCAATATCGAACACCGAATATTCGCGAACCCGCCACGGCTGATGCATGTGCAGATACAAAACCACTCCGCGTTTTTTGCTCATCATTTGGCTCCTTTCTGAGTGCGGCTATAAATTGATAAGCACTTGCTAGCGACGTCGTCCCAACTGATACGAGCATATTCCGATTTGATGCCGCGCTTCATATCGTTTAGCAGTTGCGGCGACTTAGCCAAGGCCACTAGCTGATCAGCCAACTTATGCGTATCCCAAAAATCATAACGAAAAACTGTATCGAGAACTTCGCCAACACCAGACTGATTAGTCACGATTAGCGCTGTATCATAATGTGCCGCCTCGAGCGCAGCCAAGCCAAACGGCTCGCTAACCGAACTCATCACGAAGACATCCGACACGCGATAAGCGTCGCGCCACTGCTTGCCGCGGACAAAACCCGTGAAATACACCTTATCGGCAACCCCATGGTCAGCAGCAATCCGAATCAGCTCGTCGCGCTGCTCGCCGTCGCCAGCTAGCAAAAAGGCAAAGCGGTCGTGCTGCTGGCAAGCCTTGGCAAAACCGCGCATCAGCTGCACCAGGCCCTTCTGCGCCGTAAAGCGCGTCACTGTCGACACCACCGTATAGCCTTCATCCTTAAGCAATTCTAAATACTTGTAAGTCCGCCGGTCATAGTCGTAGTTAATCAGCGAGCTAGCATCGATTGCGTTGTGTACGACCTCAATTTTGTCAGCCGGAATATGATATTTATGAACGATAATTCCCTTAGTAATATTACTAACAGCAATGATTCGGTCAGCCATCATTAGACCGTTATATTCAATCTCGTGAATGACAGGATTGCCAAATTCGCTAGCACCAGCGCGGTCAAATTCCGTAGCGTGAACATGAACGATTAGCGGCGCGTCGGTTAACTGTTTGGCACGCATGCCAGCTTCCATCGTTAGCCAATCATGAACATGGATAGCATCCGGCTTATCAATCCGATCGACTAGCTGCTCGACATAGCCGACATATTGCTTTTGCACGCCCCGCATGGTCGTCAAATCGCCAGCTGGAACATCATCGAGATTACGCGCCGTTACTGCGCCGCCGCCATAAGAATTCAACGCCTTATCGCCATGAAATGGCGGCAGCTCGGTCGCCGAGTAAATATTCAAGAAATCAATATCATCGTACTTTGCAGTGTAGGGGAGCACGAAATCAATTGACGCGCCCCGCTGAGCAAGCGCCTTAGACAAGTGATAACACGCGACACCGAGACCTCCGCTGTTGTGCGGCGGTAGTTCCCACCCTAACATTAATATCTTCATAAAAATTCTACTCGGTCATGCCGTAGCCTAACCATTCCCTTATGTTGTTCATTTAACAGTATAGCGCTTTTTTGCTTATGATTGCAACAAAAATAAGCATTTTGTGAAATTTTGTGAAAAATTATCGTGAAAACATATAGATTTTTTACAGCAAACAGTGCATGATAGTAAGCATGGATAGCGCAATATCAACTTCGGTAATTAACGATCTAAAGAGCCTGCTGGTATCGCCGAATGCTTTTCGCTCGATGCTAGTGCTAGTTTTGTCGATGATTGCTGCTTATTGGTTGAGTAAGTTCCTAGCGCGCGGCTTGATTTTCATAGCACAGCGTATCGGCCGCCGCAGCGACAATGAATCAGACGAAGCGCGCGTCACTCGGTTGCGGCAAACCGAAACATACCTGAGCGTGTCTATTGCCATCATTCGCACGCTAGTGGTAGTATCGGTTGGTTATATCGCTTGGCGAATCCTCAGCCCAACCGCCGCTAACTCTAGCACCTCCGGCGGGCTAGCCGCTATTGGTGCTGGTGCTATGTTTGCTTTGGTGGCCGGACAAACTATCGGTATCGTGTTGCGCGACCTGACCGCTAGCGCGATTATGATTTCAGAAAACTGGTACAAGATAGGCGATTTCGTCAAGCTCGATCCATTCACGGACTTGAGCGGCGTTGTCGAGCGCTTCACGCTGACCTCGACGCGTATTCGCGCTCTCAATGGCGAAGTCATCACCGTTCACAACCAAAACATCACTGGCGCCCGCGTCACGCCACATGGTGTACGCACGATCGCTGTTGATATTTTCGTTCGCGACAAGCGAGCCGGCGTCGCTGCTATCCGCCGAATTATCGCCGCCATTCCAAAGGGCACGATGATGCTAGCGCACCCATTGCGAATTACCAATATCGATAAATGGGGCGACGAGCGCTGGCGTATTACTGTCACCGGGCAAACTCCGCCGGGGCGCGAATGGCTAATTGATAAATTTTTCGTCGAAGCTGTCTCTAGCCTCGATGACGACAAAGAAAAATCCGAACGCTTACTGTCGCTGCCGCCGATTCCGCATGCTGCTGATGAAACCGCTAACCGCCGCTTCAAGCGTGCCGTCCGCGTCAAAAAAGATCAACCTAAAGATATCGCCATTGATGATATCTAAAAAGTATTTCGCTATGCTATAATAGGAAAGCGTAAAGGGGCATAGTACAACGGCTAGTATAACGGTCTCCAAAACCGTAGATTGAGGTTCGATTCCTCATGCCCCTGCCACAAACCACATAAGTGCATAATTGCAGTTTTAAGTTCCATTACCTATAATAATTTTATGAATCCTAGTTCTATCTCTCATCCGCACGCTATCATGATGGTTGGCTTGCCGGGCAGCGGCAAAACATTTTTCGCGCAGCAATTTTCTGAGATGTTTAATGCGCCGTTTGTTGATTCGCAATTTATTAGCGAGCACAGCCTAGATAGCAATGCCAGCGAGGAGGTTTGCCAGCGATTTTTGGCCGAGATAGCACGCACCAAGCAAACTTTTATTTATGAAGACAGCAATTTAAGCCGCGTCCGCCGCGCCGAATTTGCGCGCTGGGCCAAAGGGCATGGTTATAAGCCGCTTATTATTTGGGTGCAGACTGATGAAGCAACTTGCCGGCGCCGTATTCAAAAAGGCCACTCGCTAGATACTATAAACTTTGATGCCGCCGTCAAGAGTTTCACCGAACCAAACGCCATCGAGAAACCAGTCGTTATCAGCGGCAAACACACATACAAAACCCAAGCGCGCACCGTATTAGCTCGTCTCGGCGATAGCAATCGTCCTAGCCGGCCAATGACTAGCTTAGCCAGGCAGCGGCCAGAAGTTCGCCGCCGCGGCATCAGTATCCAATAAATAATATGCCTACTAAACCCCAAACTATCGACGATCCGGAGTTCGGCGAGATTGTTATCATGCGCCGTACTACCCGCTACACCCGCATCAAGCTCGGCACCGACGGGCGCTTTGTCGTTACTAGCGGCCGGCTAGTACCGCTAGCGTTTATTCGCTCGTTTATTGAACGGTCGCGCGAAGACTTGCGCAAAATAGCCAAAGATTCGTCCATCGCCCAGCCATATCGCGACGGACAGCTCATCGGCAAAACCCATCAATTAGCTATCGTGCCAACACGGATGGTCAAACGGCCGGAAATTCGCACTATGCGCAGCAAGCTGCTAGTCAAGCTGCCGCCCGAATTTTCACTCGAAGATCAAGATGTTCAACAGCAAATCCGCGACGAAGCAATCAAAATCTTGCGCCGCGATGCCAAAAAATACTTACCGCCGCTACTAGAAGAATTAGCTGGCGCCCATGGTTTCGCTTACCAGCGCGTTCGCTTTAGCCATGCTGGCAGCCGATGGGGTAGTTGCAGTTCTAATGGTACGATCAGCCTTAATATCGCCTTAATGAAACTACCCGATGAATTGATTAGGTATGTATTGATTCACGAGCTCTGCCACACTCGCCACATGAATCACTCCGCAGCCTTTTGGCGCGAAGTTGAACGCTACGATCCGCGCTACCGACTCCACCGCCAACAGCTCAAGCGCCAAACTCCAATCGTCTAAGTCTTTTCATAAATTGCCTTTGCGGTTATACTTAATAATAGCTATGGGTGGCCAAGTCAAAGATTATATAAACATCGATCCGTCAACGCATCGCATGAAGATTATTCGCTGGATAGCACTTTTGATTCCGCTACTATTAGTGGCGTACAGCGTCTTCATGCAATTCTCGCCGCTCGGCAAGCCGACAGCAGTGAATATCTATGCTTTCTACGTGGTTAATATCTGTTGGGTCATCATCGGCTTTTGGCAATTTTTCGCAGCGCCGCGGCAACCTATTGGCCATATTGCCGGGCTCATCGGTTATCATATTTTAGCGTTAGCTTACGTATTAACGGTTTCTGGTTTCGATATGCCGCTAATTTATACCTGGTCGGCGCTGTTGCTAGCTAGCTCTGTTTATTTGGGTCAGACGGGCATCAATATCAGCATTGCAACATTGTTTGCGGCTGCCTCGGGCAGTGTTATTATTCATGCTAGCGACGACAAACAAGTTGTGTCTATCGTCATCCACTTTTTGGGTACGCTCATCATCAGCTACATGGTCAAGATGGTCATTTCAGCCCAGGCGATTGATCAAGCCGAACTCTTGCGCAGCCAAACCGCCGAGCGTCTGCAGCGCGATCGCATCGTTACTATCGTCAACAACCTCTCTGACGCTATTATTAGCACCGATAGAAACGGCATCATTTCGCTATACAACGCCTCGGCGCTAAACCTATTTGATACTAATACCGATCTCGCTGGCAAATGTATTGACGATTTTATTTCGATCATTGACAAGAATAAACAGCCATTCAAGTTCGCTGACAAGCTGCATTCCGCCAAAACTACGCAATACCGCGACGATCTAACTGCCAGAATATCCAACGAAAGCATTCGCCTCGGCGCAACATACTCGCCAATTCGCAGTACCAA
>JABCOL020000012.1 GCA_013333625.2 Candidatus Saccharimonadota bacterium
GCTATTCATCAAAACCGCCAAAGAGCACGGCACAACGGTTATTATGGTGACCCACGAGCCGACAATTGCCGCCTATGCCGACCGGGAAATTATCGTGCGCGACGGGCAGATTTCCGGCGCGGATGCAGCGGTGAATATGGCGCAGAATACCCAGACAAATCTTAACAAAGCCAGTGCGAGGACTACCAAATGAGTGTTAGCTGGATGTTACTCAAAAAATCTGGCCGCCAGTCAGTAGTGCGTTTAGGTCTGACAGCGGCAGCAGTAGCGCTAGGGATTATGCTGGTGTGCTATTTCGTGGCTGGTACTAACGGACTGTTGGGTCGCTCGAACCGCGTAGTCATTGGCAGTATCGCCGCTGATGCAAGTAATAATACGGATTCACAAAAACCAATCAAAGGCGTCGATCCATTGAAGGTCATGGCATGGCAGCCAGGCAATACGTCGAAGTGGCGCGATCAATCGATCAGTGTTTACTCGATGTACGGCACGGACAAGTCGCCGCAGTTTGCCAAGATGAAAACGCCGCGTCCGGGCGAATATTATCTGTCGAGAGCGCTAGCAGAGTTAGTTGCTGATTATCCTGAGGATAATATTTTGGCGCGGTTTGGCAAGAATACTAAGTATTTGGGCCTAATTCCTGACGAGTATGTCGAGACGTCAGATACGCTGATGATGGTGCGCGGCATTGATAGCCAGGAGGTGGCGCAAGCTGATACTTTGGCAAAATCACGCCAGCAGCCATCAGCGTTTGCGGATATTTACAAGACGGACAAAGAAGGTAAAAAGACGGTATCCTTTGATCCTTTTTCCGTGATGATTCTGGGTGTCGGCGCGACAATCTTGCTATTCCCAGTGGTAATTTTCGTGTCGGTAGCGACGCAATTAGGTGCTGCTCAGCGCGAAAAACGCTATGCGGCGCTGCGGCTGATTGGCGCTACTAAAAAACAGGTAGCGCGAGTGCTGATGCTGGAGTCGTTTTTGGCGTCGACGGTCGGTGTGCTGATTGGCTTGACGATATTTTGGCTATGGCAAGCGCCGCTGCTTAATTTCAAAATGAACGGCGAAGGTATGTGGCCAAGCGACTTGAAACTGAGCATCACGCAATACACATTAATTATCGTTCTGACGCTGGGGCTGACGATGTTTGTCAATTGGCGGCGAATGCGGCGGGCGCAAATTTCGCCGCTGGGCGTGTCGCGGTCGGTTGAAAAAGTTAAAAAATTGCGGATGTGGCGAGTGTTCGTGCCAGCGATTGGTATCGCGATTTTCGCCTGGATGTCTTCCAAACTGGGCATGGACTGGTTGAATGATAATAAGGAGTCAGCTTTGCCGTTAATACTAATGACGTCGGCGCTGCTGCTGATTATGTTCGGGCTGATTTTGGCAGGTAGCTGGCTGACTAATAAGATTGCGCTGTTGTTGGCGCGCTGGTCGAATAATGCTTCGGCGTTGATTGCTGGTAAGCGTACGGCGGTGCATTCGCAAACAGTTTTTCGCAGTGTTAGCGGCGTGGTGTTGGCGCTGTTTGCTGGCAGTTTTTACTTGACGGCGACCAGCGGTATTGAGGGCTTGAACGCTCAAACAGTTAAGGATAATGGCTATTCGCAGCTGAAGGCTGGAACAGCAATGATATCTAGTCATTCGCTGCCTGATGACATGGCGCAAAAGCTAGCTCAACAGCCGTATATTAGCTCGGTGGCAGTGATTTATCCGCAGGAAAAGGGTAGTGCTATTCGCTGCCGCGATTTGGCGAACTATACTGAGCATGTTTGTCCGAGTAATGCTAGTCCAGATCAATTCGCGCTGCTGAACTTTGAAGAGCCGGTTGTTAAAAACGTTAAGCTGGTTGATAAACAAATCGCTACTGACGGCGGCAAAGAATATTTGGTAACGGTCAAGCACGAAAACGACATTGATAAATTGCGAACATTGGTAGCGACCAATGCCAATAAGTACGATTTTAACTTCGTGGTTAGCGGAAGATGGGCCAAACAGCCGCATATCAATCCTTCAATTCGCGAGTTAGCTGATTTGGCTTATGTTGGTATCGGCGTGACGCTGTTCGTGGCGGTGGCGAGCTTGATAGTTTCGACTATTGGCGGGCTGATGGAGCGTCGTCGCTCGCTATACACTTTGCGGCTGGGCGGTATGCGTCTCATTCAACTGAAACGCTTGGTGATGGTTGAGTCGGTGGCGCCACTGCTGATTACTTCTCTTCTATCGTGCAGTATTGGTGTTTGGACGGGGGCGGTATTTACGAAAATGTTCTCGACGACGCTGAAGCCGGTGTTAACACCAACCTACTTTGCCATCGTTGGTCTTGGGCTACTGACGGCCATCATCGGTATCTACTTGATTTTGCCGATGGTCGATAAGCTGACGCGGGCGGAGGCTAACCAAACCGAGTAGTTTTCTCGCGGGGATGGTCTAACAAAAAGCGTTCCAGTTAGCGGCTGGGACGCTTTTTGTTATAAAATTCGATAAAACTCTTACGCTTTTAGTTTGATGCGCGTATACTATAAGTTATGAAAAGGGCAAAAGCACTACGAAAAATGGCGACTTGCCTGTTTGTAGCGGCCTTTTTAGCGATGATTAGCTGGATGCTGTATGATATACTGCAGCGCGACAGCAGCATCTCCAACGATACCAACGTGCTGGTCATGGGCACAAACGCGACATTTAAACCTTTTGAGTATAAAGACGGCGGCCAGGTGGTTGGCTTTGATATCGAATTGGCGCAAGCTATTGCCAAAGACATGGGCAAAGAGCTAAAAATCGAGGATATGTCTTTTGATGGCTTGTTGCCGGCGCTTGAGAGCGGGCAAATCGATATGGCTGTGGCCGGTATGTCGGTGACCTCGGAGCGCGAGAAGAACGCGCTGTTTTCGGATCCTTACTACCAGGCGTCGCAGCGAATAATTGTACCCAAAAATAGCAAGATAGCCAATAAGTATCAATTAGAACACAAGAAAATCGCTGTACAACTCGGTACCACGGGCGACCAAGCAGCTTCAAAAATTAAAGGAGCGCAAGTCGTGCAATTCCCGGCAGCGCCGAATGCTTTGCAAGAACTAGCCGCGGGCAAAGTAGACGCAGCGGTGATTGACGATGCGCCGGCTAAGCAGTATGTCTCTGGGTTTCCTTCGCTCAAAATTATCAACACGCCGCTGAGCAGCGAAAGCTACGCGATCGCTTTCAAAAAGGGCAATACCGAACTGGCCGAGCATGCCAACAAAACGATTGCCAATATGAAAGCCGACGGGCGTTACCAAACGCTGTTGCAGAAATACTTTGGTGCGGCGAAGGAGCAGACGCCATGAATTTTAGCGAAGTGATTTTTGGTGACGGGCGCTGGGTTTATCTATGGCACGGACTAGAAGTAACATTGGTTTTGACAGTATTATCGGTGGCATTAGGCGTAATTATCGGCATAATTATTGCATTGATGCGGGTGTCAAAAATCCGTCCGTTTAGTTGGCTAGGGCGTTTTCCGCAGCTGAAGCGTTTGGCTAGGTGGAATCCGGTAGCTGGTCTTGGACGTTTGTATGTTGAAATTATTCGCGGTACGCCTCTGCTAGTGCAGCTGCTCATTATGTATTATGTAGTGTTTGGTTCGTATCGTTTTATGCCGAAGATTTTCGTGGCGGCAATTGCTTTTGGTATTAATAGCGGCGCTTATGTGGCGGAAATCATTCGCGGCGGTATAGAGAGTATTGATAATGGACAGCTAGAGGCAGCGCGCTCGCTAGGTTTGAGCTATCCGCAGGCGATGCGCTACGTGATTTTGCCGCAAGCGATGAAAAATTCGCTGCCAGCGTTGATTAGCGAGTGTATTGCTATGCTTAAGGAGACGTCGGTGGTCGGCTGGATTGGCTTGGGTGATATTATGCGCGGCGCTGACGATATCCGCTCGTTGACAGCGACAGCATTCCAGTCGTTGTTTGCGGCGGCGGTGATGTATTTAGCGTTGACGGTTATCTTTACGAAAGTGATGCGGCGTTTCGAGAAGGGAGTGCAAGCTGATGATCAGGACGCGTAACTTGCGCAAATATTTTGGATCCAACCACGTGCTGCGCGGGATTGATTTGACGATCGAGGATGGTGAAGTACTAGTGATTGTCGGGTCGAGCGGCTCGGGTAAATCGACGCTGCTAAGATGTTTGAATTTACTTGAAAAACCCACTTACGGATCGGTTTTTGTTGATGACGTTGACATCACTCAACCGCACGTTAATATTAATAAAATCCGCCAGCGTATCGGTATGGTGTTTCAGCAATTTAATCTATTCCCTAATATGACAGTGCTAGATAATATCAAATTAGCGCCTAAGAAACTACGCAAAGTATCGGATCGTAAAGCGAATCGGCGAGCCAAAGAACTGCTTGAGCAGGTTGGGCTAGCTAACAAAGCCAATGAATATCCGCAACATTTATCGGGAGGCCAGCGGCAGCGAGTGGCTATCGCTCGGGCGCTCGCTATGGAGCCAGAAGTTATGCTGTTTGATGAGCCGACTAGCGCGCTTGACCCAGAAATGATTGGCGAGGTGCTTGATGTGATGCGTGATTTGGCCAAGCAAGGCATGACCATGGTGATCGTCACGCATGAAATGAGCTTTGCCCGTGAAGTTGGCACCCGGATGATTTTCCTTGACAAAGGCGATATTATCGAAGACGGTCCGCCTAAACAAGTGATGGATCATCCAAAGACTGAACGAGCGCGCCAGTTCTTTGATGCTGATAAATAGCATAAAGTCAACAATACATGCTAAAATAAAATAACTATGGCAAATTCAAAAGTATCATCTGCTGAACACGAAAAGCCTAATAAGCATCTGCCAGAACGAAACGTTAAAAATGAAGCCATCATAGTTAGCCAAGCGGTTGGTATGTTGCTGTTTGGCGCAGCGATGGTTGGTTTGCTAGCAAACCCATTTCTTGTTGTTCCGTTGTTTTTTGTGCCGCCTTTGTTTGTAGCTTATCTATCATTTATTGCCTTATTGTTTGTAGAAGGCATTGTCATTTTGAAACAATACCGGCGCGTGGATCGCTACCGTCAGCGTATTACTGCGCTGAGCGTGATATTACTTTTGCCTGTATTTACCGTAATTTTTAATACATTAGCAGCGGCTGCTACATTATTGCATGTATACGATATTGTTTATATCGCGAAATTGCTTACATCGCCTTGGGTACTTCTGGGGTTGTTCGTTGTGGCTGCTGTTGGCTTGTTATATTTGTGGCGATTGCTACGACTTCCGGATCGGTTATATTGGGAGCCTCTTCCAGCATCTTCGTTGTCAAAAACACAATATAAACAGCAAGAGCGCGGCTTGCGGCTGCAGCGAATTGGTTTTGGGCTTTTTAGTATTCCGTTAGCTATAGCTATCGCAATTTCTTTCGCGATATCGCAGATAATGGTTGGCCCAGACGGTGGTTTTGGCGGTAGTGCCATATTTAACTACGCGTCGCTAGCCTTTCTTTGCGCTGGCATACCGTGCATTGTGGCTGGTTTGATGTGTTTTGCTAAGAGCGAGATATAATTGTTTAAGCTTTGAGCCGATAATCACCTCTGATATAGTCATTAATCAGAGGAGAGAGTGGTTAGTAAGCGAGAAAAACTAGATAAAGATAGCCAGGCGGCGCCGGTTAAAAAGTGCGCTGGTGTTAAATCTGCATCAAAGAATCGTGAAAAATTACACGATGATCTGGCAAATAAAAAGTTTGGCAGTAAGTTAGACCCTGGTCTGTATTGTTTCACGGCTATCGCTCAGTTTCATGGTATTCCTACCGACCCAGAGCAGATTGCTCATGCTTTGGCGATTGATCCGCGTGTGGGTATGAGTGAAACGGATATGTTACGGGCGGCGCGCTCGCTTAAATTGAAGGCGCGGGCGGCTACGGTTAATTCTAAGCAATTAGCGAAGTTGCCATTGCCGCTGATTGTTGGTATGAAGGATGAAAAGTTCGCGGTGTTGGCGCAAATTGCCGAGGATAGTATGGCGGCGCAGCTTGCTGATACTAAGAATGACAGTCGTCGCAAAGTCAAAAGTTCTGGAAAAATCATCAACAGTAAATTCCTCATTCTACCGCCAAATGGCGGGCCGCCGCAGGTGGTGTCGGCCGAGGATTTTCAAGACAAATGGACTGGCCGGGTAGTACTATTTACGCAGCGTTTCTGGAAAGAGGCGGACAGGAAATTCAACCTCAGGTGGTTTATTCCGACGATCATCAAATACAAAAAGCCGCTGCTGCAAGTCTTGTTGGCGGCGCTGGTGGTGCAGATCATCGGTATTTTTACACCAATTTTGACGCAGGTCGTCATTGATAAGGCTCTCGCGCATCATAGCGTATCGACGCTTGACGTCATCGTTGGCGGGCTGGTAATTATTGCGCTGTTTGAGGGGATGCTTGGCATCGCTCGCAATTATATTTTCACACACACCACTAGCCGGATTGACGTAATTTTGAGTTCGCGGTTGTTTCGGCACTTATTTGCCTTGCCGCTAAGGTATTTTGAAACCCGTCGAGTTGGCGATACCACAGCGCGGGTGCTGGAGCTGGAGCGAATTCGGGCTTTTTTGACTGGTACGCCGATGACGGCGCTGATTGATATTAGTTTTATGTTTGTCTACATCATAGTTATGCTGTTTTATAGCACAACATTGACGTGGGTGGTGCTGGGTAGTTTGCCGGTGTTTGCAATTTTGTCTTGGATAATCACGCCGCTGCTTCGCCAGCGTTTGGATGAAAAGTTTAACACCGGCGCTGAGTCTCAGTCGTATTTGGTTGAGTCGATTACTGGCGCGCAGACTATCAAATCATTTGCGCTAGAGCCGCAGCTGCAGAAAAATTGGGAGGGCCGGCTGAGTAGTTATGTTCGCGCTAGTTATAAAACTAATTTACTGTCAGGCAATGCTGGCGCGCTCGGTCAACTCGTTCAAAAGATTTTTGACATCGCTATTTTGTGGGTCGGTGCGCACATGGTGATGGCGGGCAGTTTGACGATTGGCGGGCTGATTGCTTTTCGAATGCTGAGCGGTCGAGTGAGCGGACCTGTGCTACGCCTCGTGCAGTCATGGCAGGATTTTCAGCAAACAGGTATTTCCATGAAACGGTTGGGTGATATTTTCAACACCAAGCCAGAGCCGACACTTGATCCGAGCAAGTCGCGCTTGCCAAGCATTACTGGTGATGTGCGGTTCGAACATGTGCGGTTTCGCTATGCGCCAGATAGCCCGGAAGTTATCCGCGATTTGTCGTTTGGTATTCGTCCCGGTACGGTGGTCGGCGTGGTTGGGCGCAGCGGTTCGGGCAAAAGTACGATTTCCAAATTATTGCAGCGGCTGTACGTGCCAGAATCAGGCAAGATTTTGATTGACGGTGTCGATATTGCTACTACCGATCCGAGCTGGTTGCGCCGGCAAATCGGCGTGGTTTTACAGGAAAACTTTTTGTTCAATGCTAGCGTGCGCGATAATATCGCGGTGCATGTGCCGAGTAGCAACATGGATGATATCGTAAGGGTGGCGAAAATTGCTGGCGCCCATGAGTTTATCACCGAATTGCCAAATGGTTACGACACGATGGTTGGCGAAAAAGGCGAGGGCTTGAGCGGCGGACAAAAGCAGCGCATCGCTATCGCTCGGGCGTTGCTTCATAATCCTAAAATCCTGATTTTTGACGAAGCGACATCAGCGCTTGATTATGAATCGGAAAATATCATTCAGAAAAATCTCAAGCAAATTACGGCTGACCGAACGGTCATTATCATCGCGCATCGTTTGTCAACGCTCAAGTCGGTCGATAAAATCATGGCCATTGATCGCGGCCAATTGGTTGAGTATGGTACGCCGTCGGTGCTACTGAAAAAGAACGGTTTGTACGCATATCTGCACCAGCAACAATCAGGGGATGAAGCATGAGTTGGCTAAAACGCGACCGGCTGCAGTATGAATTTTTGCCAGCGGCGGAGGAAATTGTTGAAACGCCAGCGGCACCGTTGGGGGCGTTGGTAGTTTGGCTAGTTGCATTTTTGTTGGTCGTAGCATTGGCGTGGTCATACTTTGGCAGGATTGATATTGTAGCGGTAGCTAATGGTAAAATCTCCACTGAAGGCAGTACCAAAATTATCCAGCCGGCAATTTCTGGCGTGGTGACAAGCATTAACGTGCATGAAGGTCAGCGCGTCAAAAAAGGTGACACTTTGCTGGCGCTTGATAAAACAACTGCCGAAAAAGACGTTGCTACTGTCAATCAAAGTCTGAATGCGGCGCGAGTCGAGCGTGATATTTTGCGACGGCTAGCTGTTGGCGGCAACACCGACGATATTATTAATAATGCAGATTTGCCAGACGAGACCAAAGCCATGTTGCGACAATTTGCCAGTTCGCAAACCGCACTTTCTGCAGCCAGGCAGCAAGCTGTAAATAGTACGATTTCTAATTATCAGCAGCAATTACAATTTAACCAGCAAGCGAAAAACCAGCTGGAAACCAACGCTCAAAATCTGAAAAATCGCAAAGCCGAGATCGAAAAGCAATTACCAAACGCCAATCCTGTCGACAAGCTGCGCCTACAGAATGAACTGAGTAATATTGACCAGCGAATCACCAGTGCTGACAGTGCCGTCCTTGGCCAGAACCAGCAGCTGCTGCAATCGCAGTCGGCGCTTACTCAGGCGCAAAATCAATCGCAAACCCAAACTGCCGAAACCAACAGTGCTTTTAATAATCAAATCATCGCGGCGGAAAAACGAATTATTGAGCTGGAAAATAATCTGGTGAAAGCCAGGCAAGTGTTGGCGCAAACTACTATCGCTGCGCCTGTCGATGGTACGGTGCTGTCGCTAACGGTGAAAACGATTGGCGGTGTGGTCAATGCTGGTCAGCAGCTGGCACAAATTGTGCCAGAAAAAGTACCACTCTATGTTGATGCGGCGCTGGACAATCAAGATGTCGGCTTTGTTAAGCCTGGCCAGCGCGTGGTCGTCAAAGTCGCTACTTATCCATTCCAGCGTTACGGCTACCTGGAGGGGACGGTTGAAAATATTAGTCCTGATGCTATTCAGGACGACAAGAAAGGTCTCATTTATAAAGCTAAAATTAAATTGAATGATGATAAAAGCTCCAAGCAAAATCAACTCAAATTGCTGCCAGGCATGAGCGTATCTGCCGAAATTACTACCGGCCAGCGCCGCATCATTGAGTTCTTCCTCGACCCGCTGATGACCAAGGCGGATGAGAGTTTGAAGGTCAGGTGAAATAATGTTTGGCGTGCGGCATGGATAACGCAACTTATTTATATTTCTGACGTGCTGTCAAAATAACGCATCGTCATGAGACGTAGTAGCTGATATAATTTATCAACGTCGCTATCTTTACGGATGATGCCGCCTGGACGCGAAAGCTTATTGCCTGCCTCCATCTGGACGATAGTATAAGTCAGTAGATTGAGTAAAAATTCGACGCTGTATCCTTCGCTGTGAACAATTTGGCGGCGGGCGCTGTCGATTGATTTTAACATTGGCTGGTAGTCGGCGATATCAATATTAAATTTAGCGAGAGCGATTTGCAGTGATTGTATAAATGTCGGGCGAGCAATTAACTTATAAATATCTTTTTCTGGACGCAAATAAAAATCGCGGACGTTGTCCGCTAATTCAGGCTCAATTGATTTAATCGCTGCTAAAACTTTTTCGATGTCATGAATGGTCTGCTGTTTGGCGCTACGATTTTGCCGGCTAACTTCACGTTCGGCAACCGCTTCGGCAAAACTTTGTAACGCGAAAATTAGGCTGGTAATATTCATATGTACGGCGTTGGAACTGGTACGAAAGCGGTAATCAATCAGCCGTGAGAATGCCAGTCCGATTTTGCTCGATGAACCAAGTTTTTTATGATGACCAGGATTCAGAAAAAAGTAAGCCATCTTGGCTAAGCTATTAGCGTGCATATGTGACTGAATGCGCGGGATTGAGCGATAGGATGGCGAACTGGTTGATAGGGCATACAAATGAGGATTGGCTAAATATAAACAAATATCATCGCCAAGCTGTATCGAATCAATCGTGCAGTCTGTTGAGTCGAAAAAGCTAGTCCAATATAACTGAAAAGCTAGCAAAATATTGCCTAAATTATTAAACGAAAAAGCGTGTTTTTGGTAAGCAAAACTGTATCGTAACTGCGAATCGAGCTGGATAGGCGGTTCGTCGCGGACTTGGCTGGAATTAATTTTGGTGACGTATCCAGCGAAGATTGACGCGCGTACGCCGCGGTGAATGGAAGAATCCAACTTTGTCGAGACGGCGCGTTTGATGAACTGGCCGGACATGCCGGCAGCGTGCGATTGAAAACCTAAGTTGTCTGGCGCATGTTGAGCGAGAATGGTGATATGAACGTTTGAATATTTGCACAGAGGTATAGTTAAGCTATCCGCTTCAGTAGATTGCCAGTGCAAATAGGCGCGGATATTGTACACGATATTTTCTGGCGCGCCTTGGATGAGGGTTTTATTATAAAAGACGAACGGCGTGATGCAGTCATTTCTGGATTTGATAATAATCAGTACTTTGTCAAATTTCCCAGACGCCAGAAATGTCATTGATGCGGTTAGTTCGGAGGTTACGATATCAAACTGACCGTATCCCGAAGCGATTATTTCTTTACTCTCGGCGTCCAAGTAAAACACCTCGCCGATATGTAAGTTGTTGCGGCGATTTTTATATTTCATGGCTTTATTATAGGTTAATCTTTTGTGTTTGTGGTAATTTGATACGATCGCTGTAAGATCGCCAGACTGGTGACATTTCCTGTGTCCCATTCGTAAGAATTATTCCCACTATTTAGAAAATACCAAGAGCTCTCTAGGGGTCTTTATAGCCCAGACCAATCCAACCATTCCCAGGTATGTGAGTATATTGAATTATCTAGTATAAAATAATAGAATAAGCTTATGGCAAGCAACGGCCGTCTTTCCAAAGATAAAAAGTTGATAAAGCCAGTGGCAATCGCACTAGTTTGCGTGGTCATATGTTTTGCCGCTGGAGCTGCAACAATTCTATACCTACAGCAGCACGCCCCTCGGCTTAATACTAGCTCCGATGTTGACGGTACTAAGGATGAGTTTTATCATGAGACCCACTCCAAGATCAATAACAGACCATGGTCAACTAAGGACGAATTTTATCAGAATATGAGAGATGTCAAGATTGGCACAGCTAGAGACATAGTCGAGAGGTCTATAGGCAAACCAGACCTATGCAGTAGAAAGATATATAGAGGTGAATATAAACTACAGCGTTGTGGGTATAACCTAGGAGACCCTGAGACCTACCAAGAAATAGTTTACATGAATGGGGCAGTATGAGGTATTAGCTCAGTGGTCGGATCTATTAATCAGCTGAATAGCTTCTGAGATTTTGGTCTATCAGGTCTTCAGCTCTCCGCCCTCAAAGATTTTTCTCATCCTCTTTGCTCCTGGAAACTCCTCGATTTTATCTCTACCCCCTCCAGCCTCCGCGCTGTCGCCTTTCCATTTCTTTCTGGCGAGATAGCGGTTAGTTTCAAGAGCTCTACAAGTAAACTAATTTGCCACTTGTATGTAGCTTAAGTTTAATTTAGAATAAAAGTTAATTAGCTAACACAAATGGAGGACTCGTGACTGCTAACAGCGGAAGTGTCAAATGGATTACGAGAAATAAAAAGCATAGATTGATAGTGTATGCTGGCGTGGTCATAGTTATCCTTCTTTTTGCCGCATGTGCCATCATGGTTTCTGGTGTAATGAAACAGGCGAAGATGAATAAGTATCTTAAAGACAAGTATGGGAAAGAGTTTATATTAAAGAATCTCAGAAAAGAAGGCAGCGGTCTGGGCGTAGAAGGTGATTTGACAGCTGATGCTTATGAGGAAGCCAATCAATCAAGGAAATTTAGGGTATGGGAAGACCCTCCAGGTGTGTATCATGACACGTATTTAATGTAGTATGGAATGCTTACGAGGAGCCTAAATTGAGGGCATATCTGAATAATAGCAGCATACATCCTGTAAGACAGTATATAGACATCGGATTGGAGCGTAGACTGAGAGACGGGCTAAGAGGAGCGCCGTCTTTGGACTCTGTGATATCGGCTAATGGAAATGATGTTACATATGGCGTAGTTGTGTTGTTCTTAGGCGAGCAGGTAACGGATAAAGATAAAAAACAGCTTAATAAAATTATAGATTATGCACGTTCAAAAAATAGTCTTAACTATAGCGTTAGATATGTTATAAATTCCAAAATGGCCAACAGTAGCTATGTATGTCAATACTACGGCGGCTATCAAGCGGGTGGTAATCAGAATATAGAAGCATGTTTCACTAAAATGAATGGGAAGGAATAATTACTATGTCTCTAACACCAGAACAGTACATAGCATTAAGCACTGCCGTTTATGGGAAATATACAAATACTAATAAAAATACAACTCTTAGAGATATGTTGGGAAAGAAAGATCAAAATATAATTTCAGATAGCGATTCCAGCACGTCTATTGAACTACACACATCACTTTCTGATTATAAACTTATAGACTTTACTTCTACCTCTTCCGGCTTTCGTGCCGCTGCCTTTCAGAACCCTGAAACGGGTGAGATAGTTTTCAGCTTCAAAGGTACCGATTTTGATTTTTCTAAAACTATTATTTTAGCCAATTATACTATGTCGTGTTATGATTATTCTTAAGATAAAACAAAACCATTAACTTATTTTTGAGGGATTTATGCCAAAAGAAGTAAAAATGATACGGTACAAAAAAATACAATATGTATTTGTAGTCGTGTTAGTTGCAGCAATGCTCTTATATCTTTGGTCTGTATTTGGATACAAAATTCTTAAACAGATACAAATAAGTAATCACCTTAAGCATAAGTATGGACAAGAATTTATTGTAGAATACCCTGAATATTCAGGAGGCGGTTTTGGTGTAGATGGTGTATTATCAGCTGAGGCATATCCTAAATCTGACAGCAATCTGAAGTTTATAGTAAAAGAAACACAATATGGTTTATCTGACTATTATCCAAGTTCTGTATGGTCTAGATCCGAGTTGGCCAACGTAAAAAAGCAACTGACTGATGTGCGTGATGATCATGATTATGATCATGATATCAATGTTTCTGTTATAGTGAGTGCAGAGCAGAATATACTAGATTCTATACGTGCACCATTACCTTCATACAAAGAAATAGTTGCAAATAATGGCACTGATGTAAGTTATAACATTAAAATATCTAGAGTTGGTGATAGTGTTACAGACGAAGATATTTTGGCTGTTCAACATATCATAAATTATCTTAATAGCCAGAGGATTGGTTTTCGCTCTATAATTTATTCTATAAATAGTCGTAATAAAAAGAGTGAAATTACTTGTAATCTCTCGGGTAGAGAAATTATCAATGTACAGGATAAGGCAGTAGTTGTTAGATGTTTTTTGAAACGTAATAATTAATAAGTTTTAGGAGAGGTAAGTTTTTATGTCGTCATTAGATCTAGAAAAATATATAGCACTAAGTAAATTATCGTATGTTGATTTCTCTGGAGACAAGAAGGGCGAATCTATCGACAGCATTATATCTACCCCGCACAAAGATGTGGATATCTCGCATCCAGAATATTCCTCTCTGAGATCGAAAGCCAGTTCTCTCCGCTCTTGGAAATACCTTGACTCCGTCTCCACCTCTTCCGGCTTTCGTGCCGCTGCCTTTCAGAACCCTGAAACGGGTGAGATAGTTTTCAGCTTCAAAGGTACCGATTTTGATCCTTCAAACCCTAAAACATATATGGATACTGCTAAAGATATCGCTAACGCTGACGCTCAAATAGCTTTCGGTAATTCTGTAGGATTGCCTGCCCAATTTGCTGAAGCTGAAAAGTTTGTTGACAAAGTATGCTCGTCTCATTCGCATTCTGGGTATACATACACTGGGCACTCTCTTGGCGGGGCCTTGGCTCAGTACATGACTTACAAGACAGGACACAACTCTACTACATTTAACGCTCCTGGTGTAGCTAACTTAGTTGAGAGTGTAGTCGGACATAAGATAGATTATGCCTATTATAAGGATAAATCTACCAATTATGCTAACGAGAGCGATTATATTGGAAATCTTTACAACGACGGAAGGATAGGCAGTAACAAAGTTGTACGTTCTAAGCTTAACAGCACTACGACTAGTGATCTTGTAGCGATGTATAAAATGCAAGCTATGGTTGCGTTGGGCGGTCCGTTTATGCCGTTTATCGGAGGTGGAGTAACATTGAAAATATTTATTGATGGTTTGAACGCTATGGGGAAGATTGCCAAGAATATGGTGCCTACTGCGAATCACGGGATGTCTGATATGCTGACAGATGACGGAAAAATGATGCCAACCACAAATCAGCCTGATTACGGGATCTCTTACATGGGCTATTTAACGCGCGGTACTAAAATAGCGCTTGAAGGCGGTGCATTTGTGTTTTATGTGTATGGCGGCTTGGTATATCACGGTGCTGATGGTGTGTGTAAGTTCTTTAATACCGCTGGCAATTTGCTTGCAGATGATATTTGGATTAGGTATAGTTTCTTGCGAAATTTGTTTACTGGCGATTTGAAAGGTATTTTCGATTTGTTTAATTCTGCGACAGTCGCGGCGCGCGTTGACCCGCTTATTCTCGACTTAAATGGCGATGGTTTAGTGACTACGAGTTTGGATCAGTCCGGTGTATATTTTGACCTCGACAGTAATGGTTTTGCCGAGAGGACGGCTTGGATTGATGCCAATGATGGTTTGCTGGTGTTAGACCGCAATGGTGACGGCAAGATAACTAATGGACAGGAGTTATTTGGTGATCAAACATTGTTGTCTAATGGTACTCGCGCGACGAGCGGGTTTGAGGCGCTGCGTGAATTTGATGATAATAAGGACGGCAAAATAGACGCCAGTGATATTGTTTATCTCAAGTTGAAGGTGTGGCAGGATTTGAACAGAGATGGTGTATCGCAAGCCGAAGAGATGAAATCACTAGCCGATGTTGGTATCAAAGCTATTAACCTCAATTCGACGGTTACGGGCGCAGCTGATGCTATGGGCAATATTCAACGCCGTTTGGGTAGTTTTGTGAAAACTGACGGTAGCGACGGGCAAATTGGAGAATATTTATTGAATAGAGACACCGTGGGTTCTCGTGATACTTTTGGTGACTCGGTTACTATACCAGACGATATTGCAGCATTGCCTGATTTACAAGGGGCGGGTAATGTTTCTTCGTTGCGTATAGCTATGGCGAAAGATGAGAGCGGGCAGCTAAAAAAGATGGTGTTGGAATTTTTGGAGACTAAAGACGCTGCCGCTCGCGATGAGTTGTTTACAAATGTTATCTATAAGTGGGCAGGTGCCGACAAGCTAGACCCTAACGGTCGCGGTGGACTTGTTGACGCTAGACAGCTGGCAGTTCTCGAAAAATTTATGGGCATGAACTTTGCCGGGACTAATGGCGCGAACCCTAATGCGAACGCAGCGCCGCTGTTGCAAAAAGCTTACTATAAGTTGGTCGATAGATTATACGCTGCAATGGCCAGCGCCACTTATTTGAAGGACATTATCAGTAGGGTTAATTACAAAATTGGAGAATCCGGAGCTGTAATTGAGTTTGCTGATGTCATTAATGACATAGATAAGGCTATCGATAATGATAGTGATTCTGGGAAACAATTGTTGGCCGACTTTTTGCGAGTTGCTTATGGGTCTGGTTTGAGCAATGATACGAATTTATTGCATTTTTGCAATCATTTTGCCGCCAAATCACCAGAGTTAGCCAGAATAGTTTATTCTGCTAACAGAGACGCTATTATCGGAAGCGACAAATCAGATTCGCTTTATGGGACTGCGACTGATGATTTTGTCTATGGTGACGCCGGCGACGATAGCCTAAACGGCAATGCCGGCAACGACACTCTCTACGGCGGTGAAGGCAAAGATAGTTTTGACGGCGGCCAAGGCGAC
>JABCOL020000013.1 GCA_013333625.2 Candidatus Saccharimonadota bacterium
CATTTGCCAAAACGGCGGCAAAGTACTTATTCAGCGGGAATATTCGTATCCGGTTGATGATATATTGTATCAATTTCCTGGCGGTAAAATTGAAGAAGGCGAGACTCCCGAGCAAGCTGCCCAGCGTGAATTAGCGGAGGAATCTAATATTTCGGCGAAAGATTTTCAGCAAATTGGCTGGTTTTATGCCGACAATCGCCGTACTAATGCCAAGCTGTACGTTGTCTGTGCGCGCGGCGTTTTTCGAGATAATTATTCGTACCAGCCAGATGAAACCGAATTTATCTCTAGCGGTTGGTTAGAAATTAACAAACTTGAGCAGATGATTTCTAACGGTCAGATTGTTAATTACTCTATGCTAGCATCGTGGGCGTTATTCAAAACCGCACCGATGGAGTAGGGTTTCTTGTGCTATAATAATCCCAAAAGCGAGCGATCACCGTGCGTGATATTTCTCTGTTAGGGAGTAGAAAGGAATTTATATGGCTCAACCCGAACCAATCATAACAGTTGACCAACTCGTCAAGACGTACGATGGCAAGAATGTCGTCGATAGTGTGTCATTTGAGGTCAAGAAAGGCGAGATTTTCGGTATCCTCGGGCCGAATGGCGCTGGCAAGACAACGACGCTAGAGATGCTGGAGGCTCTCCGGCCGATTGACGGCGGCACGGCGACTATTGACGGGATTGATGTTGCCGAGGAACCCAGGTGCATTAAAAACATTATCGGCATCCAGCTGCAGTCGACAACGTTTTACGACAAACTAACCTTGCGTGAACAATTGAAAATGTTTGCCAGCCTGTACGGACAAACGGTTGACGCTGACGCTCTGTTAGCCAAGGTGCAGCTAACTGACAAAGCCAAAAGCTACGTCGAGCAGCTCTCGGGCGGGCAAAAGCAACGTTTCGCCATCGCGTCGACGCTGGTTAACAATCCGACGGTGTTGTTCCTCGACGAGCCGACCACCGGCCTCGACCCGCAGGCTCGCCGCAATCTCTGGGATTTGATCAAAGAGATCCGCGATGAGGGTATTACCATCGTGTTGACCACGCATTACATGGACGAGGCTGAACTGCTGTGCGACCGCCTGGCGATTATGGATAATGGTAAAATCATCACCATTGATACGCCGCACAATCTGATCCAGCAGCTGCTGGCGCGCGGTTTCAAGAAAAAGCAAGTCGTCGAGCAAGCGAACCTAGAGGACGTATTTATTGATTTAACGGGAAAGGCGATTCGGGATTAGTATGAAAAAATATTGGACTGGTGTGTTCGGGCAAGTACGCGCCCAGCAAAAACGCTTTATCCGCGATAAAATGTCGCTGTTCTTTACCTTCCTGTTTCCGCTCATCTTCCTGTTGGTGTTTGGTTCGATTTTTAATAATCAATCGACCAGCTTTGACATCGCGATTATCAATAATTCGCAGACGGAATTTGCCAAAAGTTTTGTCAAAGGCGCTAAAGATAACGCCAAAGACTCGATTCTTAAAATTAAAGACGTCAAGGATATGGACGAGGCCCGTGAGAAGATGAAGCGTTCGGAACTGAACGGTATCATTGAACTGCCAAGCGATTTTGGCGAAGTGAAGGGTGAGGGCAGAGATGCTCGCCCGACTGGCACAATTAACGTGCTGTACGCCAAAGGTTCCGAGCAAACCGGTAGCGCTCTAACGGCGGTGATGAACCAGATTGCCAATGAAATAAACAAGCACTTGGGTCAGCCAGAAGCACCGCTCAAGGCTGCGGGCAAAGCTGTCGGCGACGAACAGTTGAAGGCTTTTGATTACACATTCACTGGACTGCTGGCATTTAGTTTGATGAGCATGGGCATCTTCGGTTTGGCGAACCAAATGCCGGCTGAAAAGCAGCGCGGCTCGTACCGCCGTCTGCGTGCGGCGCCGTTTACCTCGGGCCAGCTGATCATCTCCATGGCGATTCACTATACGATTATCTCGCTGCTCAGTTTGATCATGATGATCGTTGTCGGCACGCTGCTGTTCCATTTCAATATGCGCGGTGATTGGCTGCTGTTCTCATTGATGTCGGTGATTTCGGCGATGATGATGGTGGGCTTAGGATTATTAATCGGCGGTTGGGCGAAGAACGAAAATCAATCAGCTCCTCTGTCTAATTTGATTTCTTTCCCGATGATGTTTCTATCTGGAGCATTCTTTCCGGCATTCCTCTTTCCAGAATGGTTGCGCGGCGTAACGCAATTTATCCCAATGACGCCGGTTGTGGATGGCTTCCGCCTGATTATGACCGAGCAGGCTAGCCTCATTGAAGTTCTGCCGCAAATCGGCGCCGTTGCTGCTTGGGTTGTTGTTATTTATGTTGCGGCGATTAAGTTGTTCAGGTGGGAGTAGCTTGATATGAGCGAGCTAAGGATGATGATAGCGCTGGTATCCTTGCTTTTAGCCTGTTTTGTGGCGTTGAAAATAAAATCATTTATGTCGTGGCGCGATACATTCTTAGGTATAGGAACTATATTTATCGGTTTTGCAATAGTTTGCTTCGGGGATTCTACGATGTTCCCTGGTGTCATGATAGAGATGTTTATCATTGCATCTATGACTTTGGTGGCTTTTCGGCTAATTCATATGCGGTGGGGTATGGAAAACTATGATTCAGTTCGATATTATAGAATTACCATGAGCAGAAAACAGAAAATAATTTTGGCCATTGTCTTGGTTACATTAATTGGTGGTCTGTTTGGGCTATCGTATTGGACAAAACATAATCGTAATATAAAAAACACAAGAAACCAATCTCAGATCATGTCCGACGCCGCCAAATTCAAGTCAGAATATCCGCGAGTGGCGGCGAATAATCGCTTCGTTTATGCTAGCGATAAAGAAATCCTTGATATTTTTGATAGCGGTAGCGGCGTGGTTTTCTTGGGCTTTCCGCAATGTCCGTGGTGCCAGCGCTTGAGCGAATATGTTGACCAAGCCGCCCGCGCCGAGGGTATTGATAAGATATACTACTTGAACATTCGCGCCGCTCGCGCTAGCAACAACGAAGTTTATCAGAAGCTGGTTAAAAAGTTGGAGCCATACTTGGACAAAGACGATAACGGCAAGCCGCGAATATTTGTACCGGACGTATCGATTATCAAGAACGGCAAGATTATCGGCCGCTACAAAGAGGAGTCAACTGGCGACGATAACATCACGCCGGATAAATACTGGACGAGCGAAAGGATTGAACGGACATCGTCGCAGCTGCGCGGATTTATGCGGCAGCTGAAAGGTTAATTTTCTGGACTAGTATCGTCTTTTGGCTGTTGTTTATCACTTTTGCGTTGGCGTTTCGGTTTGATGCCGACCAGATAACTCCCAATCGTCCAGCCTTTGGCAATCCTTGGTATGATAAACAACTGAATAATAATCCAGACACCTAGCTCTGAAAGATAGAACCTGCCAGGTTGTATGGTGTCTATGAAAAACGGATAAACTAGCGACCGGGTAACTACTGAGGCGAAGATAATAAGGGCTACGTTGATGCAGCCGGCTAAGAATTTATTGCGGCGATTGGGCGCGGCGTAGTTTTCGTCGCTGAGTTTGACGCTGGGAACTTTATAACCGATTAGCCATGTCAACATAAATCCGAGCAAGCAGCCAAAGGTATTGGTTATTAAATCATTAACATCAAACAGCCGATAGCTGCAAGGATATAAACCGAACACGCCAGTTAGCTGCGTCACTTCTATCAGCATTGATAAAAGAAAGCCGCTTAGCAGCGCAAATTTCCAATGCTTGTGAAAATATGCTTTCATAAAAATGCCCAGTGGCACAAAGAAAACGATATTCATAACTAATTGCAATGTGATATATAGGGTATCCTTGTTAGGCTGAACGACGTCGTTAATCCAGTTGAAGGGGATAAGTTGCGGCTGGATGTGATGTGTTTGGCAAAAGGCAATCGGGTCTTTTGGTACTGGCGATAGCGTAAAAAAGATTAGCCCTGTGAAATAGAGAATTGAGCCGTAGGAAAAGAATACATACGACCACGTTACGCGCCGGCGCATGATCAGCCGTGAAATGATGAATGGTATGGTCAAGAGGATGCATAAAAAAGGCCAGAAACTCAAAGATCCGATCAGCGGCGCTGAAAATGAATTGAGAAATTTTAGCATTAATTAACGCCGCCAGCCTTCAAGATCGCCTTCAGTCCGCTCTCGCCGCCGGCAAAGCCGCTGGTTTGGTAGTCGTTAATTACCATGTAGGGCAAGCCGTTCACGCCAAGCGACAGGGCTTTTTGCGTGTTGTCGTTAATTTCTTGCTGGTGGGAGTCGCCTTTCATGCAGTCGGCGAACTTGGCGGTGTCTAGGCCAGCGTTCTTGGCAGATGTTTCGAAGTAGCTGAGCGGCAGCAGCGGGATTTCCTTTGGTACAGCGACGTTTTTGACGCCGATACCTTTGTCGAAGTAGTCCTTTTTGATACGCGGCACGATGTTGTGAGTGTATTGCCAATATTTATCCTGGTCGGCGGCGCAGAAGGCGGCTTTAGTGCCTTGCTCGGTGTTTGGTACTTTATCCTTTAGCAAAGTGACGATTCGGTGTTCGTAGCGTAATTTGCCGGATTTGATATAGTCGTTTTTGAAAGAATCGTTGCTGGTAGCGTCTTCGACTTGGGCGCAGAACGAGCAGAAATAATCGGTGTAATCGATAAACACATTTTTCGCATCTGCCGAGCCTTGCGACATGTGTTCGTTCCATGGTTTACCGTTGCCGATATGCTGGTTCGGCGGCCGGTTGACGATGCCGTAGATAAATAGAGCGACGATGCCGATGACGATGATCGATAAAACAATCCAAATTGGGGCAATGCCGCGTTCTTGTTGATGACTCATGATTTTTCCTCCTGTTTGGCTAATTGTGCGTAAACGAATGCGATTTGTCCAGATTTGTAAAGCGACGCTAGGCTAAGTAGAAGTGCCAAGATGAGTACGATAGTGCCAGCAACATTGGCAGCGGTAGCAGCCGCTGCGCCCGAGAAAAACAGAGTGACAATTGGCAAGATTAACGAGGTGCCGCACGGTACGCAGCCGAGGCCGATAGCAGCAGCGATCGAGGCAATACCGCTGACGCTGAGTTGGCGGGCTACATCTTGTTCGTTGCGTTTGTTGCGTCGTGCTGTAAATATTACAACTGAAAGCGATAAACCTTGTAGAATAGAGACAATCAGCAGCAGGGCGCCGTTTGGCGTGGTGAAACCTTGCTTGAATAGCTCGATAAGCATGCTGCCGGCAATAGCGAATTTATCGACGATTGGTAATCGCGACAAAAACAACGGTCCATAAAAATTGCCGTTAATCGCAAAGAAAATAACAATGGCGAATAGCAAAGAAAACCCCGCCGCCAGCACGCTGTAGCGCGGCAATTTCAATAGCGCGCCGATACCAGCGACGGCAGTTTTGACAGTTTCTTTTTGCTGTCGAATACGCTCCATATGATTCTTATTATACGCTAAAATTTGGAGAATTGGATTGAGTCGGCTTTAATGTTGAGATGTGAAATGGTATTATTGTATATATAAAATTGTGATTGGAGGGGGTTATGGAAACGGGTGGTTTGACAGTGAAAAGCATTGCTAGTGCTCTTGATATAAATTTGATTTATGCTCGTCGTTTGTTTCAGCTATCACAAAAAAATAGTACCCTTGACGATATTAGGAAAATTGTTGAAGATAAGCCAAAACCGTTTGTAAAATGGGTCGGAGGCAAGCGGCAGCTGCTTAAACAATTCCGCGAATTAAATCTATATCCACCCGAGTGTTTTAATCCAGAATCAAATACATATTTTGAACCATTTGTTGGCGGCGGTGCAGTATTTTTTGATCTATTGCCAAAACGTGCAGAGTTATCAGATACTAACAGAGAATTGGTAATGACTTACAATGTCATAAAAGACAACGTTGATGGTTTAATCAAGTCGTTAAAAAAACATATCTATAACAAAGAATATTACCTAGGAGTTCGCGCTCAAGACATTAATGAATTATCCGATATAGATGTAGCGTCGCGCTTTATTTTTCTTAATCGAACTGGTTTTAATGGTATGTACCGAGTAAATAAGAGCGGTCAGTTTAATGTTCCATTTGGTCGATATAAAAATCCGCTTATTTGCGATGAGAATAATTTGCGTAAAGTCTCAGAAGCTCTGCAGGGAATTACCATTACGCATCGAGATTATAAAGATGTTCTAGAATTAGCGAAGATTGGCGATTTTATTTACTTTGATCCTCCGTATTACCCGCTTAATCCAACATCTTCGTTTACCGCCTATACTGCTAAAGGTTTTTTCGAGAAGGAACAGATAGAACTTCGCGACACCTTTGTTAAACTGCACGAACGCGGATGTTTTGTTATGCTCTCAAATTCGGACACGCCATTTATTAATGAATTGTATTCTGAATTGGAGGGGGTTAGTATAAACAAGATAATTGCTGGACGTGCTATAAATTCAAAAGGATCAAAACGCGGTAAAATAAATGAGGTATTAATAACAAATTATCAGGCTTAAATTATGCTATCAAGTATAAAATTGAAAAAGTTACAACCGTATATAGATATAGTTGAGGCTAATAAGGGCAGGACTATTGGCGAAATTTATGCGAATGTTGCTGGCTCAAAACATAATCATTACAAGAAGGGTGCATCCGGCTTAATCGTCGAAAACATGTTGGGACTGAAGAATAATTCATCTCCAAAGGCTGACCTAGAGGAGTTGGGTATCGAGATAAAAGTTTTACCAATTCAGTTGCACAACCTAAAAGTTAAAGAACCAACTCAGATTAAGATGATTAATTTTATGAAGGTTGCTAAGGAAACTTGGGAAAATGCGGAAATTCGGGGTAAAATTCAAACTATATTCTGGGTAGCTTATGGCGTACCGCGTAGTCCGATTACGAAAAAGAACATGTCTCAGGACAATTACATTATTTTAGATTGGTTTATTGACGTCCCAGATAATGAAAAAATGAGAATATTTCAGGAAGATTGGGAGTCTATTCAGTTTTATATAGTTAATGGCGACGCTGATAAATTATCTTGTTCAATGGGTACATATATTGAGCCGAAAACTAAAGGTAAGAATAATCAAGATTTAACAAATGCGCCAGATGGAAAGGGAGGGATTGTTCGTGTCCGTAAGCGCGCCTTTTATTTTAAAAAGAATTATACAAATAACAATGTAGTGTCAGAGTTAGACTTACCAAAATATGAAGCCTAGAAAAATAAAAAAACTTCATCCGGACAACTTTGAGCTAGAATGTACGACTGTTTGGGCGTTTCCGCGCCGCGGCAATTGGGCAACACACAAATCGGATTGGCGAGGAAATTGGTCGCCGGAAGTCGCGCGCAACCTAATTTTGCGCTATTCAAAAGAAGGCGATATTTTGCTTGATCCGATGATTGGCGGCGGGACTACTGCGATTGAAGCAAAGATTTTGAATCGCCATATAATCTGCTCTGATGTAAACGATAAGGCACTGGAACGAACAAAAATATCGTTAGATTTTGAAGTGGAAAATGATGCGTGGCAAAAGATTGTTAAACGCGACGCCCGAGATTTAAGTAAAGCCGAAGACGAAAGCATAGACTTTATACTAACACATCCGCCATACGCTGATATTATAAAATATAGCGGCGGAGAAATCAGTGAAGATTTATCAAATATTCATGATATTGATGAGTTTACTAGCGAAATGGAGAAAGTAGCGGCTGAGCTATATCGTATTTTGAAGCCTGGCAAATTTTGTGCAATTCTAATTGGAGATACGCGACGTAATAAAATGTACCAGCCTATGGCGTATAAAGTTATGGATAGATTTTTAAGAGTAGGTTTTCAACTGAAAGAAGATATAATAAAACGCCAGTTTAATTGTAAGGCTACCGGTTTCTGGGTAAAGAGATCGCAAGAAAGTAACTTCTTACTAATCATGCATGAACACTTGTTTATTTTTCAGAAGATCTGATACAGAGCAGTAAGAGTAACAGCTAAAATTATAAACTATACACCGAGTGTATAAAACTCTTGCGATAACTAAACACTGGGTGTATAGTAAGAGTATGAGCGTTCAATATACACTGTTAGGGTTTTTGGCGGAAGAGTCAAATTATGGCTATGAGTTGAAGAAAAAATATGACGGCTATTTTGGTAAGGATAAGCCAATTTTAACCGGTCAGATATATTCAACTCTGGCGCGGCTCAAACGTGATAACAAGGTCAAAGAGATTACCGATACCAGCGAATCGGGCGGGCCGGGTCGGGTTCGGTATGAAATTACCGATGAGGGCAAGCAGGATTTGCAAGCGGGGCTGGAATCACCAGAGGCGCCGTCGCCGCAGTTGCAGGCAACGATGTATATCAAGGCGGTGCTGGCGATTTTGAAAGACGGCGATGCGGCGCCGTATCTGGATAACCAGCGTCGAGCGCGCATTCAGCGGATGCGCGAGCTGACAGTGCAGCGGCGCGATAGCAGTTTGTCCGACACGCTGCTGATTGACCACGCACTGTATCATTTGGAGGCGGATTTGCGCTGGATTGAATTAACAATCTCGCGGCTAACTAAATTAAAGGAGGAGATTATGTCATCTGAGCAAACTGATAGCAACCACAAGGAGGAAATAAAATGAGCAAACCAATAATTAGCGCTAAAAATATTAAGAAGTCGTTCGGGCAAACGCACGCGCTGCGCGGCGTCAGCTTGGATGTCGAGGCGGGCGAGGTGCTGGCGATTATGGGTCCGTCAGGTTCTGGTAAGTCGACGCTGCTGCATAGCTTGGCGGCGATTACCAAGGTTGATAGCGGCGAGATTGACTTTGATGGCCGGTGGATTGACAAACTGAGCGATGATCAGCGCAGTATTTTACGGCGCACCAGCTTTGGCTTTGTTTTTCAGTTTGGGCAATTAGTGCCAGAGTTGACAGCACTGGATAATGTGGCGCTGCCGCTATTGCTTAATAACGTTAAGCGCAAAGAAGCTTACCAAAAGGCGAAAAGTTGGCTCAACAAGGTGGATATGGGTAATAAAGCCGGCAGTATGATGGGCGAGCTTTCCGGTGGGCAGATGCAGCGGGTGGCAATCGCCCGGGCGATGGTGGCTGAACCGAAGATTTTGTTCGCTGATGAGCCGACTGGTTCGCTGGACAGCCTGAATTCAGAGAGAGTTATGGAGCTATTCATCAAAACCGCCAAAGAGCACGGCACAACGGTTATTATGGTGACCCACGAGCCGACAATTGCCGCCTATGCCGACCGGGAAATTATCGTGCG